>DASZFN010000043.1:0-14298 GCA_035939715.1 Gemmataceae bacterium
GGTTATCGTTGTCGGCGCTTGGTCCTTCCAGCTCCACGCCCGCCGGCCATTTTTCGCTGCCGGGGAAGCTGCGCGAGGGATTGCGCTGATAGGACCCCAGCAACATAAAGCGCTTCGACGCATTCGAGGTGTAGAGCAGCCGCGCCCCGTCGCGCGCCAGGTAAGGGTCGTCCTCGTCCAACGGAGTATTGAGCGCCGCAAGATTGTGCGGCTTCAACAATGCAGCGGCCGGCTGAGCCGACGAATCAGCGGTGACAAAGTACAAACCCGCGGCCAGAAACACCGGTGCTGCGGCGGCGATCAACCTGAGGCGATTCATGGAAGGACTCCCCGATGAAGCAGACCAACAATCTCTCTCGGGTATTTTCTAGCAGCGCTGGGTCTGCAGTCGATAGCGACTGTCATGCGCATGCCCCGTGGTGGTAAAGCAGGCCCAACAGCCCTCGGGCGTGCCGATTCTACGCCCGGATGTTTGGGCCTAGACGCAGCCGGAGCAAAAACTTACGATGGGCACAAGTCAACCCGTCCATAGTACGCAAGGAGGTGTTCCGTGTCGCCACTCTGCCGGCTCATCGCCACCCTGAGCTGCCTGGCCATACCTCAACCAACAACAGGTAACCTGTTCGCACAATCGGCCGAACAAAGCCCCGTGCAGCGAGCACTGACTCGCGCCGACCGCTACGGCGACCCACTTCCCGCTGGCGCCCTCGCCCGCCTGGGAACCGTGCGTTTTCGGCATATCGGCAACCCCGCGCCGGCGCTGGCATTCTCCCGCGACGGCAAGACCCTGGCTTCGGGTGGTTCGGTACGGATCCAGACCTGGGAGGTAAGGACGGGCAAACCGCTCGAGACTTTCCAAAATCATCGCAAACCTGAAGAATTGCGCGGAAATATTCCGGGAGGCATTTCTGTCGGAGCGTTGCTCTTCGCTCGCGGCAACAAGCTCCTGGCTTTCGGCCACCACGGGATACATGCCGTTCTTTACGAAGCCGCCACAGCGAAGCGCATGCTGCGGTTACCCGAGGAACGACTGGAGCCGCGCGCACTTTCCGTTGACGGCAAACTCGCGGCCACGGTCAACGCTAATTTCATCGGCATGGCCGTTTGGGACACGGCCACGGGAAAGAAAATATGCCAGTTCGGCACGGAAAACTTCATGACCTTCGTCATTGCTTTTTCTCCTGACGGCAAGATGCTTGCCTCCTCCGATTCGGATACGGTGTCCAATGTTGTTCGTCTCTGGGATCTGCCGACCGGAAAAGAATTGCGAAGATTTGCGGTGCAAAAGCGCACTGCCTACGGCCTAGCGTTCGCACCCGATGGCAAGGCACTGATCGTATCCTACGGGACGCCGATCACGTTCTCCGACAGTTTGGAAGTCGATCTGCGGGACTTCACGACCGTGCTTCTTGATGTCGCAACCGGCAGAAAACTTCGTCAACTCGGAAGGCCCGGAATTGGCCTGCAGTCTTTCGCATTTTCGCCGACGGGCAATCTTCTGGCAGCCAGCGATGGTCTAATGATATATCTGCTGGACGTTGCTTCAGGAAAGGAATTTATCCGGCCAACAGGGCACGAAGGCGTTGTCTACGATCTGGCCTACGACTCCAAAGGGAAAACGCTTGTCTCCGCCGGCAGGGATGACCGGTTCCGCTTTTGGGACCCGGCCACAGGCAAGCCGCTAGGTGAACTCGACCTCCCCAAGCAGATGCGGCAAGCCGCTTTTTCCTCGGATGGAAAACTTCTGGCTTTCAGCAATCACGACGACGTGCCCTGCTTGTGGGATATTAATGCCGGCAAGGAGATCCGAAAGTTTGCAAGTGCGCAGGGAGGAACTGAGACCAGTCTCTCTCCGGACGCCAAAGTCTTGGTCGCTCTCGGAAGGTATAACGATGGCACTCTTCGCCTCTGGCAAACGGATACGGGCAGGGAACTGCAGGGCTTGGCCGACAACCAAGTTTGGGCCGTTGCCATCAACGCGACGGGCGACATGCTGGCAATAGCCTACAGTGAGAACATAAGATTGCGCGATTTGGTTACGGGGAAGGAACTTTGGACAGTGCCCACTCATACTAAGGAAGGCGTTACTGGGCTCTCGTTCTCTCCGGACGGTAAGACCCTGGCGTCTGGCCATTCTGACCAAACGATTCGCCTCTGGGAAGCTTCCTCAGGCAAATGCAGAGGCTGGGTCGTGAAGCATCCGGACGAAACGGAGAATGGGCGCCCGTCTCCAGTCAGCGGCAAAGCGCCTTTCGCGTTTTCACCGGATGGCAAGACGCTCGCCTCGGGCGGCTTTGACAACACGGTTCGACTATGGGACCTGGCGACAGCCAAGGAGCTCCGCTGCTTTACTGGCCATCAGGCATGCATTAGGGCCGTCAGATTTTCGCCAGATGGCAAAACCCTTGCCACGGCCAGTGGTGACAGCACTATCCTCGTCTGGGATCTGGCAGGTTCGCAATAAGGTGTGGCTGCACGTGGAGACGGGACCAAAGGTGACGGCGAAGCTGCCATGCATCACTCGACTTCGCCGTCCGGTTCGCTAGTCTCGAACTTCATAAGCAGCGCTTATGAGCCGATGGCTGCCTATCAGCAATAACCTGTAGCTCCCAGCAGCCGGCAACCATAAGCAAGAAAGTTCACGCGAGCGTTTCAGGCTCGTGCCGGCCACGGAAGGCTTTTGAACCTGCATGCCCGGCATTGCTCGCGCATGCGGCTTTATCCTTTGCTCAGCGACTTGTCCCGTCGTTCAGGCCGAAGCGCGATGATGGGCGACATTGACGCCTAGGCCGGGCGGCGGGACTTTTTTTGATGGCAGTTACCTCTCGGTTTCATTCGGACTTATGTTGTTATGGCACGGATTCGCAGAATACGCCACAGCGTGACGGCGGCCCACGTCCGGCAGCTCCACGTCCTGGAGTGAGCGAGGCGGAGCGTCACCAGTCCGAGCCCAGAGCCGCCGCATCTCCGTCTCTTTTGGCTCGGCCCAGCGGAGCGTATCTTTTTCATGCCATTCGTGATTGATCCCTCGCATCAGCAAGGCGCAATCAAACTGCGCGGAAAGAGAGATCGGTCCTCGAAGAAGCTCGATTCCACCCGGTCCACCGCCAGCGGCTCGACGTGCCAAGCAAAGCTGCGCAGTTCCAGGCCGTCAAACTCACCCGCCCGTGCCGTCACCGAATAACCCAATGCGCCCCGCTCGAAAAAAGCCGAGGCTTCCCCGAGCGAGCCGAAAACCGAAGTGCTCGGCAAGGACCCGGCGACACGGCCCTCGACCAGTACGTGTGTCTGGTGGTCGTCACTGTCCAGAGCGATGCGGTAACGGCCGGCGCGCTCCTCGACGAGGAACCGGGCATGGTGGTGCGAGCCAGGAAACACCCGGCCGCCGGCCAGGGCGTTGAGCCAGCACGACGTGTCCCGCCGGGGAATGAAGACGCCTTCCCTTTGCGCGCCGGCCTCCGTCCATTCGGCCGCGATTCGGTGGGCGGCGTTCTCGGAAGAAATCCCACAAAAAGCCGGCCAGAGGCGGGGCCGAATCTGCCGCAAACGGATCAGGCACACCCCGGCCATGCCGAAGCCGTGCACGAGCTTCGGGCGGAAGGGCGGCGGCAAGATTCTGGCCAGCACATCGGCCTTAACGCGGTAATTGACCAGGATGCGGCGGTCGATTAGGCCTCGGACGACGGGGATTCTCATGGCCATCCTCCGGCCGGAAACAATGTTTAACACCACTAGATCAACCACATTTTCTTGGCAAAGTTAACCGGACACGTGCCGAGTAGGCCACACATGGCGACGGCAAAAGGCATTTCTACTGACCGAAGGCCGCGCTTAGAGCATTCGTAGGCACCGTGCCACTCGCTCATGTACCAATATCTTGAAGCTTGTCGATGCTCTGCAGAATCACGTACTGCTTGCGGAATTCGTATCCCGCCTCCGGCCAGGTCCTGGCATACTCCCGAAGTGCCTGAGCGCCCGGTTCAAAGTCCTCGCCATTGACTCGGCAATCGGCCTGGGCGTCGCCATTCTCGTCCCGGGCTGCGAACAGCCGCAGGCCATAAAATGCGTCATCCTCCAGCAGGCCCTTGAAAGCCTGGAAGCTATTGGTCAACAGACAGCAGGGACAGAACGGGTGATCCGGCTCCTCCGCAACGCCTTCACGCTTCTGGGCCTCGCCGCTTGTGTTTGGTTGCGGCGGAGGTTTCGTCATGAGGTGGGCGACCGGGCCGAGAATGGCGCGGCGAAAACGTGGAGGCTTATCCGCCGTTTCGGGAAATGACATCTCCATGGTAGTGCACTTCTCGGGCCTGGGCCGCAAGGCCTCCATCAAGGGCACAAAATCGGTTTGCACCCACTGTTCAAAACCTTTGGCGATGGACTCCGCGACGGTGCCGGCCGCCGAATGCTGGTATTCAAAGACGCCGGCCGGCGAAAGGGTGGGATGATTCGTTTGCATCGTCGTGACGGTCCGGACGCCGCCCTTCTCCAGCGGCTCAATGCCGACAAGCTGCGGGAGGATCATGATACCGCTGTCCGGATGGAGCAGCCAGGTTTTCTCGTTCTTCACCGAGTAGCTATGCTTGTTTAGTGCCGCGGCCGCAAGGCTGATGAGATCGACCGTCTCGGTCCAGCTCCGGTCTCCTGTGGAAAACGCTACTCGCGCTTCCAGGCCGATGCCAGGATTGGACCGACAGAGTGGAGGCGGCGGGTTCTTTTTGCCAAATCCGAACATCGTAACACCCCGCGTACCGGAGACGCTCCAATCACTCTCCCTGGCATTGTACGCCGGTCACGCTTCTCCTGCCGCAGGTGCGTTGCATAACTTTGAGAAATCCTGACACACCTGCCGTCGACTGGGCCGCAATCGGGCATGCTGGACGCTGGATCTGATACTGTGCAAGAACTAGGCTGCGCCGGCGCCGTGGCTACCACCAGGAGATGGGCGCTTTCGTTCGGCGGATGCGGACCGGTCACCAGTCCGAGCCAAGAGCCGCCGCGCCGGCCGTGCCGACTTCGCGGTTCTTCGCCATCAGCTGCCAGTGAATCGACTGACCGTTGTAGCGGGTCGTACACTGATAGCGCCGCTCGCCGAGTTCGTTCACCTGGACGTCGTTGTGCGTGTCGAGGGTATTCTTCTTTTGCGACCTGGCGTCCCTGGGCTGAAGGAACTGGGCGACGGCGGCGGCCGTCATCGGTTCGGCGCCTTTGGCCTGGTCCTTCAGCAGCGCGGCCTGGACGGCGTAGGCCCGGATCAGGCGCGGGAACAGCTTGCGGAACAGGGCGCGGTTGGGATAGAGGTTGACCTCTTCGATCTGGCCGTTAAACACGATGGCCATGCCGACGGCGTCGTTATTCTCGGCCCGGTCCAGGGCCTGTCCCAGGGCGGTGGCGTACTCCTCGGAAATGGTTTGCATTTGCGGCGCGTCGAGCATCTCGTTGACGCTGGAATTGGTGTTGGGGCATTGGTATTTGGTGTGGGCGCTGACTTTTTGCGCCGCAACGCAACCCCAGACGCGATCCTGGCTGCCCTCTACCTTGGCGGCGCCGCGCACCCCCTTGGGGGCCAGCGCCGGGTTAACGCTGAAGCCGAACTCCTTTCCCCGGGTGCCTTCGACCCAACGGTTATGCTCGACGCAGAACGTCGGCACCGAGGTCTTGCCGCTTCTGGGCGGGATCACCAGGCTGGAAATGATCGTTCGGTCCTGCTTGCCGCCGATCAAACGCTCGCCCTCTTGCAGGTAGAGGGGGCGGGCGCTCTGGTTCTCGATCCAGAGGGCGCCGACGCGTTCGTGCTCCTGCTCGGTGATGGTCACCAGGCCTTCCTTGAGGCCCTCATCGAGCGTGAGGAAGTCGTTTTCATCCTGGCGCTTGGAGCAGAGCAGGAACACCATTAGATCCTGGTGGCTAAAAGGCCCCTGGATGTGGTAGGCGGTGCCATCCACTTCCACCTCGGCAGACGCTTTCTTGCCGGGAAGGGCGAAGAAAACTGCCAGGGCCACCAGTACCGTAGCCGCCACGGCGAATGGACCCAGACGTGCGAAGGCAAACATAAGGTTTCTCCTTGACGGTTGCGGGACCTGCTCCGCCGCGCCGCCGGCCTGTTGGAGCGCCAGGGTCGTGGCAACAACGAGTTCGGCAGAGGGGCCGTCAGGCACCGCCGTGGTGCGCAACGCCGCCACGGCTTGCTCCAGCAGGTCGGGGGGTTGCCGGTTGTCGGGCTCTGTCATGGCTCCACCTCTTCGGGCCGGCGCGCGTCGGACGGCTCATGACACCGCAGCCGTTGGCGCAAACTCAGTCGTGCCCGATTCAACAGCACGCCCACGTGGCTGACGGTGAGGCCGAGCTGGTCGGCGATGTCGGCGTAGCTCAGGCCATCGAGACAGGCCAGGCAGAAGACCTGTGCCTGGCGCTCGTCGAGCTGGGCGAGCGCCTGCCGCAAATGGTCGCTCAACTCACTGACGGCCGCAGCTTGATCCGGCTCCGGCGTGCGGGATGACACCGCGACTTCCGCAAGCAACGGCCGCAACCGCCGGGCTTGCCGCAGCCGCTGCCGGAGCGCTTCCAGCGCCCGCGCCGTCCCCAGTCGTTGCAGGAGTCCCGGCCAGTTATGGATCGTCTGGGTGCGCGACAGCACCAGCGCCGAAAGGAACGTCCGCTGAAAGCAGTCGGCCGCGTCGGCGTCGTGGCGCAGCAGCCTATAGACGGTCGTCCAGACCAGTGGACCGTGCTGTTGCACGACCTGTGACCAATCCACCACGGCGAGAAACTCCTGGTGACGATGGCCCCGTCCCTATTATTGTCGCTGGCCGGGTCGGTTTTCTTACAGGAATGGCTCGAATTTCGGAACCAGATTCGGGGGCTTTTTGTGCAAAGCCGTGCGGAGCCGCGCTCTCAGCGGTTGGCAGCAAGCCGGTATTCGGTCTCGCGGCGTTGCCAGGAGAAGTTGATATTCCAGAGAAGCGCCGGCCTGGAATATTGGCGTGGTAACTTCGGTATTTTTGCCGGACTACTTTTTCGGGAGTCAAAAAACGCGGGAATTTTGCGACTTTCGCGAGGCCACGAAACCAAGATTGTCCGCCATAATTCCTCGAATTATGGCGTAGCACTTTTGAACAAACCTGAAAAAAAACCAACATGGCCAAGATGGCCACACCGCGTATCCCCCAACAAACAGTCCGCCGGCGCGCGATGCAGGAAAGCGCGCAACCGTCAAGAGCATTTCGATAGGTCAGGCAAGAATTCGGCAACTTTTTCCAAGACCGCCACAGGCCGCCAACTCATCTGGCGAACATATTAATGAGAATTTTTCTGCAGCAGGGCGGCCGCTTCGCCCGTGCGGCCGCCTTCTTCCAGGAAGCGCCCCAGCCTGCGGCGGCGATCGTCGCTGAGCGGCCGGTACTCCGGCCAGCGCTCGGCCAGGTCCGCCGGCCGCGGTCGCCGCCGCCCGCAGTGCGGCCTCCGCCTCCGGGTGCCGCCCTGCGGCCCGGTGCGTCTAGGCCATGCAAAACCATGCGGGGGACGCGAGTCTCCTGCCGGTGCCGATGCCGGCAAGTTCCTCACATCCCCCGTGTTGGACGCCCTTGAATGCTAAACGATTGGCAGGACCGCGACGCCGATCCGTTCATGAGGCAAGTTAAAAACTTGCCCCACGACAGACGGTTAGTAGCGGACTTCCAGTCCGACGCTCACGCCTTGAGCCCAGAAATCGGTATGTGAGAACGGCGCTGCCGGACGATTGGGACCGACGCCCGAGCCGAAGGCCAGGTTGGACGGGACCAGTGCCGGGTTGATGACTCGGTCGATCTGTTCGCTGGGACGGGCCACATCGTACCAGTAGATGAAGGTGTAGCCGGCAAAGGCCGTGATGTAGTCGGTGATGTGGACGCCGATCTTGGCGCCGCCTTCGGGAACGAAGGTGAATTCATTGCGGCTGAAGGTGCCGCTGTTGCTGCCGACCGCCAGCAGGCCGCCGGGAAGCACGGCGGGGCCGCCCGTGCCGCTGAGCTTCGTGGAGCCGCCGGTGTTCACGAATTCATGCGCGTTGCCGACAGCCAGCTTGCCTTCCAGCTCGGCGAACAGGCGGTTGCAGCGGAACTGGGCCCGGCCGCCGATCTGGCCGCCGTAAAAATCGTTGCGCGTCTCGAAATGGTCCAGGATGGTCACGGTGCCGCCCGGCGTCACGACCGCGCCGTTAAAAGCCGCGATGCCGCCCGGCAGCACGGTGGTGTTGCTGTTGATATTCAGCTTTTCATCCAGGCCCAGGTAGCGAAAGCCGATCAGCGTGTCAGCGGTAAAATATTTGCTGCGGTACAGGCTGCCCAGGAAATTCACTTCGCCGCCGTACACCTGGGAGGAGGCGTCCATGCTGATGCCGCCGGCAAGCTGGCCGGGTGACGACACCAGGCTCGACGCCTCCATGCCGGTCTGGGCATTGAGCACGGGGCGGCCGAACACCACAGAGCCGGCGGCGTCCGAGGCGACGGCGTTATTGATCGATTTGACGCCGAGAATGAAGCCGGTCAATTCCGCGCCGATATGCCCTTCCTTGTCGAACCAGAAGCCAAAGGTGGCGCGCACGCCGGAGTCGCTGCCGTAATCGAGGTTCGTGCCGCCGCCGAACAGGGTGACGGTGCCGGGCTGGCCCAGGATCGCCGCCGTGCCCGCCGGCGAGGTGGTCGCCAGAGCCGGCAGCGCGACATCGGGCTTGATCCACCAACGCAGATATTCCGCGCTGCCCCAAAAGCGATAGGGACAGGGGCCGGGACCATAATTCTTATCGTCAGGGCCCTTGGACCAATCCTCCTTGCCCGCGTCGTCGGGATCGGCTGTCAGCGGCTGGCCCGGAACCGGAATGCCAGTCTCGGCCTGCTCCACCGGGGGCGGCGCGACGGCGGGCGGCGCGACGGCGCTCGCGGGCGTCGGCTGCAAGGTCTGCTCCGGAAAAGTTGGCATGGCCTGGGGCGGCGGCACAAACTGGGCCGGGAAGCTTGGCGCGGCCGGCGGCATACTCATGGGAAATGCCGGTGCCGCACCATACGGCACGGTCGCGTAACCTGGAGCGGTGCCCTGGGGATACAGGCCTTGTTGCAGGGTCGGCGCGGACTGGCCGAACGCCATGCCGGCTCCTAGCGCCAGCGTCGCCATCGAACCGACAATTTTCTTCCTCACGGTGGGACTCCTATTCCGCGGCTGGAACGACTCCGTCCGAACCCGTTTTGGCTCTCTGTAACTCTTTGATCGGCATTTCCAAGAATGCGCTTTAGGCGGACTGCACGGATTTGATGCAATGTGCGCGGAATCCGGGATGTAGCGAAGAAGACGGGAGTCACAGGGGCAGAGGTCAAAAGGCCAGTAGCCAGTGGTCAGTAGCTACTGGCTACTGACTACTGACTACTGGCCAGTTCTTTACAGGCGGGAGAAATACTCGTCGCTGCCCACGATACGGGCGATGACGTCCTCCTGACGAAGTCCGCCGTTCAAAACGGCGTTGACCCAGCCGGCAACGCCCGCGGCGTCCGCCGGGCGGTGCAGGTACAGCGTGTAGTAGGTCGAGATCAGATCCGTCTCGGCCTCGTTGCCGCGGAGCACCAGCAGGGCGATCTTATCGCGCGGCGTGAACTGCTGCAGGAGCAACAAGAACGCCGAGCGATCCGACGGGTTGAAGGCATGTCCCAGAACGTCCTGCGAGACGGCGTTGAGCCAGCCGTCGTTGGTCCCGCCACCGAACTTGTTGAAGTATTCGGTAGAACCGATGAGGATGGAGGCAACCTGCTCGACGGTGCCGCCGCCGGCCAGCATGCTGGTCGCATTGGCAAGCCCCATCTGGTCTGCGTTGCGGCGCAGGTACTTGAGATAGAGACTGTTCACCTCGACGTTGCGGTATTCCTGCGTGCTTTCGATCATGCTGACGACGGTGGTGCGGCTGGTGCCGGCGTCAATCTTGGCGGTCCAGGTCGTCAAGCCGGTGGCATCGACCGGGCGATGCAGCAGATCCATGTATATCTGAGCGACGAAGGCCTGGTTCAAGGTGCCGACGTTGACAACCACGGGAGTGACGGCGGTGCTGAGGTTGAAATTGGCGCTGCCGCCGTAGGTGGCCGTGACGGTATGGATGCCGGCGGTGAACGAAGTTGTCAGGACCGCCGTGTTGCCGGACAGCGTCGCCGCGCCGAGCAAGGAAGAGCCGTCAAAGAAGTTGACGCTGCCGGTCGGCGTGCCCTGACCGGGCGCCACCACGCTTACGGTCGCCGTAAAGGTCACCGGGCGACCGGTGATCACGACGCTCTTCGACGCCGTAACGGCAATCGCAGTGCTGGCCTGCCGCACCGTTTGCACGCCCGTAGAGCCCGAAGAGGTGGTGCTCTGGACAAAGTTGGCGTCGCCGCCATAAGTGGCGGACAGGACGTGATTCCCCGCGCCCAGCGAGTTCGTGGTAAAGGTGGCGGTGCCGCCGGAGAGAGGTGCGCTGCCCAGCTGCGTCGTGCCGTCGAAGAACGTGACGGTTCCCGTAGGAGTGCCGCCGCCCGGCTGATTCACCGCGACCGTAGCCGTCAAGGTGAGCGTGTCCCCAAAGACTGGAGAAGCGTTCGACGTGCTCAGCGTGGTCGTGGTGCTCGCCGCATTCACCGTCAAGGTCAGCGGACTGGCGCCGTTGCTGGCGGTGAAGTTGGCATCGCCGCTGTAAGACACGCTGACCGTGTGCGTGCCCTTGCTCAGCGAAGTGAGGGTCAGAGTTGCCTTGCCGTTGGCATCGACATTGACCGGCGTGGCCGTGCCGTCCACGGTGAAGCTGACATTTCCGCCCGGGACGCCGGCGCCCGGAGCTTGCACGGCCACCGTGGCGGTGAGCGTGATCGACTGACCAAACACGGCCGGGTTCACCGACGGCGTCACGTTGACCGTGGTGCTCGCCTTGCTGACAATCTCATGGGTGGCCGAGCCGCTCACACTGGTATTGAAGTTGCCGTCGCCGTTGTAACTGGCCGTAATCGAATGATCGGCCACGGACAGCGGCGCCGTGGTCGTGAACGATGCCGTGCCTGCGGAAAGCGTCGCCGTTCCCAGCGGGCTGCCGTTATCGAGGAAGGTCACCGTGCCGGTGAGCGTGCCGGCGCCCGGGCTCTTGACGCCCACGGTCACCGACAAGGCAACGCCCTGGCCGAACACGGTGGCTGCCGGCGTGGTGTTGACGGTGCCGGTGGTGGTGTCCGCCTTGTGAACGCTTTGCGCAAAGGCAGCGCTGGTGCTGATGGTGAAGTTCGAATCGCCGTTGTAAGAGGCAGTGATGTTGTGGCTGCCGACGGAGAGTGCAGCCGTGGTCGTGAAGCTGGCGGTGCCGCCGGAAAGCGTCGCCGTTCCCAACGGCGTGCTGCCGTCCAGGAAGGTGACAGTGCCGGTAGGCAGACCCGCGCCGGGGGCGGCCGCGGCCACAGTCGTCGTGAAGGTCACTGGCTGGCCGAACACCGAGAAGGCGCTCGCCGAGGATGTCACCGACCCCGTCGAGGTACCGGCCTTGGTGACGGTGAAGGCAACCGCCGTCGAGCTGCTGCCCAGGAAGTTGGTGTCGGCGTTGTAAGTCGCCACGATGTTATGACCGCTGCCTGTGGCGAGCGGTGAAGTGGTCGTGAACGACGCGGCGCCGGCGGACAAGGTCCCCGATCCGAGAACCACGCCGTTGTCCAGGAACGTGACGGTGCCGGTCGGCGTGCCCGCGCCCGGCAGGACGGCCGACACGGTCGTGGAAAACGTCACGGCTTGTCCGAACACGGACGACGTCGGGCTGGCGTTAACCGCCGCGACGCTGGTGCTGGCCTGGGCAACTGTCTGGCCGACGGTGGACGACGTGACGGTGTTGAAATTGGCATCGCCGCTGTACCTTACGGATAGCGTGTGCGGCCCCGTGCCCAGCGAGGCGGGCGTGAAGCTGGCATGGCCGGAGCCGTCCAGCACGACGGATCCTTGCGAAGTGCCATCCAGCGTGAACGTTACCGAACCGGTCGGTTGTCCGGTCGCGGGGGATGCGGCGGCCACGCTGGCGACGAAGGTCACCGATTGGCCGAAGAACGAAGGATTGGCGGAAGAGGAGATGCCAATCGTCGCGTTCGCGGCCGTGACCGTCTGACTCAACGGGCTGGCCAGGTCATCGCTGACGGCAAAATTACCGTCGCCGTTGTACTTGACGGTGACGGTGTGCGAACCGCCGGTCAGGGCAGCCGTGGTATAGGTTGCCTTGCCGTTGTTCAGATTAACCAGCGCCTGCGGCGAGCCGTCGATCGTGAAGGTCACCTGGCCGGTGGGCGTGCCGGAGCCGGGGGCGCTCGGGGCTACCGTGGCCGTGAAGGTGACCGGCTGGCTGAAGACCGACGGATTAGCCGAGGGAACGAGGGTAGTCGTGGTGCCATCCTGGTTGACCGTGTAATTGAGGATGGTCGGGTTGGTGTTGGGATTGAAGTTGCCGTCGCCGGCGTAGGAAACCGTGATGGTATGGTTGCCTGCCGCCAGTTGCGTGGTTTCCGTGAAGGAAGCGGTGCCGCCACTGAGCGTGGCCGTTCCGAATACGGCGCCGTTATCCAGGAAGCTCACCGTGCCGGTGGGCGTGCCCGTGGCGGGCGACGTCGCAGTCACCGTGGTGCTGAAAACGACGGATTCGCCGAAGACCGTGGAGGTCTTGGTGGCATTCACCTTGGTGATCGTGGCATTGGCTGGCGTCACGGTCTCGGTGAAGGCATTGGCCGTCGTGCTGGACTGGAAGTTGGTGTCGCCATTGTACATGGCGGTGATGGAGCGGCTGCCGCCATGCACCGCATTCGTGGACAGCGAGGCATTGCCGTTGCTATCCAGGGTGGCATCGCCGAGTGAGACACCGTTGTCGAGGAAGGTCACCGTGCCGGTCGGCGTGCCGGCGCCGGGCGTGTTGACCGTGACCTTGGTCGTGAACATCACGGTTTGGCTATAGACGATGGTGTTCGGCGTGCCATTGACTGTGGCCGTGGTGGTAGCCGCCTGGCCCACGCTGAAGTTGACCTGCGTCGAATTGCTCGAGCCAAAGTTGCCGTCGCCAGTGTAAGCGACAGAGACTTTGTGCGCGCCCACGGTGAGGGACGTGGAGCTGAAGGTCGCCTTGCCAGTGGCATCCAGGGTGATCGGCCCCGAAGTTGTCGTATCGACCGTAAAGGTAACCGTGCCTCCGGGTATGCCGGCGCCCGGCGCCTTGGCGCTGACCGTGGCCGTGTAGGTTACCGTTTGTCCGAAGACAGGCGCGGCCGGATTGACGCTCACCGCCGTGGTGCTGCTGGCCTGGTTGACGGTCTGCGGCAGCGGGGCGGAGGTATTGCCGGTGAAATTGACGTCGCCCACATAGGATGCTGTGATCGCATGGTCGGGCGGGCTGACCGACAAGCCGTTCGTTGTGAACGTCGCCACCTGCTGTCCAGCGACGGTGCTGAGGGTGGCGGTGCCGATCTGCGTCGTGCCGTCGAAGAAATTGACCGTGCCGGTGGGCGCGCCGGAGCCGGGGGCAGCAGCCGAAACCGTGGCGGTGAAGGTCACGCCCTGACCGAACACCGACGGGTTTGCCGACGATTTCAGGGTGACATTGCTGGCATCCTGAGTGACGATCTGCGTAAGGGCGGCAGAGGTGTTGCCGCCGAAATTGACATCGCCCTGGTAGACGGCCGTGATGGAATGGTTATTGCCGACCGCCAGCGCGGCGTAGCTGATGCTGGCCTGTTGCTGGCCGCTTACGTTGGTCAAGGTGGCCGAGCCGATCTGCGTCGTGCCGTCGAAGAAGTTGACGGTCCCTGTCGGTGTTCCCTGGCTGGGGGAGGCCGTCGATACGATGGTCGTGAAGGTCACCGCCTGGCCGAACACGGATGGGTTCTGCGAGGAGGTCACCGTGGCGACATTGGCGGTCCCCTGGGCCACCGTAATGCTGTTCGTGGCGGACGTGCTCAGGTTGAAGTTGCCGTCGCCCGAGTAGGAAACGACAACCTGGTGCACGCCCACACTGAGTGCTGCCGTGCTGAAGCTGGCCTGGCCCGTGGTCAACGGCTTCGTGGCGAGCGGCGTGCCATCGATCGAGAAGGTTGCCGTTCCCGTGGGCGCGCCCGCACCCGGCGCCTTGGCGGCAACCGTGGCCGTGAAGGTCACGGACTGCCCGAAGGCCGGCGTGGTCGGCGCCGCGACAACTGTGACCGTGGAATCAGCCTTAAGAACCGTCACGGTCTGCGGCGCGCCGGAATCGCTGGGCGAGAAGTCCGAGCCACCGCTGTAGACAGCCCTGAAGGTGTGCGGACCAAC
>DASZFN010000044.1:0-21919 GCA_035939715.1 Gemmataceae bacterium
CACTGAGGCAGGCCATGCGGCCCTGTCCTGGCCTTCTCCCGCTGCCCCGCTGCATCTTTATCGGCACGTTTAAGCCCCTCACCAACCATTCCACCGGCTCGGCACGGTCCTTGCTTTGAGGGAGTTCAGCCCCAATGCAGGGCCGCGACGGGACGACGATCAAGACGGCTTCGCCAAGGCCCGGAAACCGGCTCTGGCGTACGGCTGCCTCGTCGCTCCCTCGCAGTTCCGAGTGCTCAAGAACAAGGGAGGCACGACGATGTTTAGGCGAATCTTTGCGATGAGTGTACTCGGCTGCCTGCTGGCGACCGGCCCGGCCGCAGCCCAGGATCGATGGTACGCCGTTTGGGCGCATCGCGGCGGTTACTCTGCCGCCCATCGCCATTGGCAGCGCGGAATCGCACCGGACTGGGGTCAGTGGTACGGAGGTTACCCCTATTATGACAACCTCAGCGACTTTTCGCGTTACACGGACCCCTATGACTCGGGCTACGGTGGTCGTGTCAACCCTGATTTCACGGTAACCAGGGACTCGGCTTTCCAGACGCCCTTGATTTCCATGCAGACTGCGGCCACCGGCACGGCCACCGTCGAAGTGCGTGTACCTAGCGCCCAGGCACAGGTCAGCTTTGATGGTCATGAGACTGTGGCCAGAGGAACCCAGCGCCGCTATGAAACGCCGGCGCTGCAGGTCGACCAGAACTACCATTACAACGTCACGGCAACCTGGATGGAGAATGGCCGCCGGGTCACCAGGGACCTGCCAGTCAGCGTCAACGCCGGCCGGCTTGCCGTGGTCGACTTCACCAGGTCCGTTCTTGCAGCAACGGACAGTCGTTGAAAAGGACCGGCTCATCGCCGGCTCCCTTGCCCTCATCGCGCGCGAAGTTCCCTGGCGACCAGGTCCGGCCGTCGGAACTTGCCGGCGAGGGCCTTGGCGCCAAGCAGTCGATTTCCTTCCCGCCAGCGGATGAACCGCGTGGCGCCGGAAGAAGCGTTGTAGTATCCCTCGGGCGTGAACGCAATCCACTCCTTCGCGCCCTGCGGCTTGCCCCCCGGTAGAACGCGGAGCGTAACCAGGGACCTGGCCGTCTTTGCCTCCCACAAACGGACCCAGCCGTCATGATTCCCCGTGGCAAGCTTTTTTCCATCGGGCGAAAACGCCACGCACGTCACTTCCCCCGAGGAATCTTCGAGAACCTGGAGCCGCGTTCCTCGCCTCGGGTCCCAGAGCGTCGCCGTCCGGTCGCCATGGGTGGCGGCCAAAAATTTGCCGTCGGCTGAGAAGGTGAGGTTCTTCACTTCCTCCGCTTGATACAGCAGGCGGCGTCTCAGTCGCCACCGTTGCGTGTCCCAGAATTGAATCACCGCGCGCGGCGGGACGTCGTCGCGCTCGGGGGCGAACGCGGCCGCCACGGTGAGGGTGGTGTTGTCCGGAGAAAACAGGACAGAAGAAGGCATGTCATCCAGGCCGATGACCTGCACCAGATCCCCGCGCGCCGCCTCCCGAACCCGGACCTCGTCCTTTCCCTTGGTCCCCTTCCAGTGGATCGTGTGGACCGCGATAAACCGCCCGTCTGCGGAATAGACAATCTGATTGACGTCCAGGCGCGGCTTTTCGGCCTCCCATCTGAGCGTGCCCGTGCCGATGTCCCACAAGCTGAGGCCACGCTCGCTGCCCATGGCCAGGCTGAGGCCGTCCGGGGAGAAGGCGAGCACGCCCGGCTGCCGCCTGATGGTGCGTTGCACCTTCTCTGTCTGCGCGTCCAGCAGCCGAACACCGGCGTCTTCGTCGACCAGGGCGATGCGTGTCCCGTCCGGGGACAGGGCGTAGGCTTCGTTCCCGCTAACCGGCAGCGGAGACTTGCTTTTTCCGGTGCGCGGGTCCCAGGATAGCAGCTTCGCTCCGACCGGTGCCAGCAGCAAGCCGCCGTCGGGGGAAAGAGTCAGGGATGAGATGTCATCCTTCTGCTGGATGAGAACCTGTTTCATGGCGCCCGTTTCGGCGTCCCAGCGCGTCACATCGCCTGTCTCCTCGAATACGCCGCCCGCACTGAACAGGTTGTGGCCGTCCGGGGAAAAAACGACGGCCGAGACGTCGCTTGCTTCGCTCCCGGCGATGAGCCGCTTCAGCTTTCTGGTGGCGACATCCCACATCTTGATGTTGCCCGGCCGAAGGAACGCGTTGCTGCCGCGGGCAAGCGTGCTGCCGTCCGGGGAGAAGGCGACATTGGAAACTCCGCTGTCCGAGGCGTTCTTCTCGAGGACGGCTTCGCGTTTGCCACTGCCCGCGTCGTAGAGCAGGAGCGAGGAGCGACTGCCGGCGGCAAGCTTATCTCCTGCTGGACTGAACGCGACGGACGTGACCTCGTCGCCCCGCAGGGCCTGACGCACCTTCATGGTACGCAGGTCCCAGAGCTTCGCCCCGTCTTCGCCGCCGGTGGCCAGGAACTGGCCGTCCGGCGCGAAAGCGATGGCGCGTACCTCTTTGTGCCGCAGCACACTTCGTTGGGGTTGGCTGGCCGCAAGGTCCCAGAGGCGAACCGCGTGGTCGCTGCTGGCAACAGCCAGGAACTTGCCGTCGGCGGACCAGGCCAGCGCCGTTTTTTCCGTGCGCGATTTGCCGATTGCCCGTTTCCGCCTCGCAGCGGCCACGTCCCAGAGCTGGACTTCACCGCCTTTGACCCACATGACTTCATGGCCGAACCAGTGGCCTTCACTGGCGCAGGCCAGGAGCTTGCCGTCCGGCGAGAAGGCCAGCGCGTTGATCGCGCCGCACTGGCCGGACAGTGTGGCTTTTCGTTTGGTGGTGTGAGGGTCCCAGAGGACGACCTCGCCGTCACCGGCACAGGCCAGCACCGCGCCGTCCGGAGAGAAGGCCAGGGCGCGGCAGGTTTGACCCTGAGGGAGGAGCGCGCGCAGCTCTCCGCTGATCGCGTCCCAGAGCCGTACGGTTCGTTCGCTGCCGGCGGCGGCAAGTGTGCCGCCGTCGGGCGCGAACGCCAGCGCATAGATTTCGTTGCTATGACCGACCTGCAGTATCAGCTCAGGTTTTGACAGAATGCGGTGGCGAGTCATGAGCCGGCACTCCGATACCTGGCGGGCATTCTACGCCTTCTGGCACCTGTTGCAACTACCGGTCGAGCTTCCTGCCCGAGCGCCAACGGACTCTGCCGGCCTTCGCCTACAGCAGAGCAAAATCCGTGACCGAACTAGGCCTCGTGGGTTGCGATTCCGATTGTGACGCTGTGGCCAAGATGGTTAGATCCATTCACTGTGCGGCAGCCTCTCCGGGTTGGGCCAGCTGGATTCTGCCATTCACGGCGGTTTCAGCAGGATCGCAAAGCCTACAGGTGATGCCGCCGTCACTCCAGATTTGAACGTCGCGGACATCGACCGAACGAGAGCCTGACAAACGAAGCGTCAAACCTAAGGCGGCGATGGCAGCATCGAGTCTCTCGACAACGCCGAGCGACTGGCCGTTGGCCGCTTCTTCGAAGTCACGAAACAGCCGCGCCACGGGGCGAAGCCAGGCCCGGGTAGAAATCTTCCCAAGAGCAGATCGCCCTCGCGTCGCTCGATCTCGACCTGGCCGAGCTGTCTTTGTTGAGCGTCAACAAGAGCGAATGCTTGTTCGGTTTGAAGGGACATAGAGATGATATGCTCGGCCTCGAAGGTGAGCTCGTCGTATGCCTGGAGGATCCGGCAATATTCGCAACGTCCGCCGGCCCGATTCCAGACTTGTTCGGCGACAGAGGAGCCGTGCCTCATCGGGAGCTGCGCCGCACGTGTTTCAGAGCTTTGCGTGCTTTCGATTTCCAGATGGATATACTACACAGCGCACCAAGAAAGCAACATCCAGCCGGCATGAATGACTGTCCTGGAATTGAGCTAACTGGCGGCGGCATACCTGGTGCCGCGTGCACAAGCCCGCTCGATCGCCCGCAGCGGGTCCTCATCCGACATCAGCGCCGGCAAGCCGGGGTCCTCCCCTAGCCGCGCATGGATCTCGATCAGCTTCCAGCCGCCACAGCGCCGATCATAGCGCATCTCGAGGCAGAAGGGCGCATCATCGATTCCCACCGCCTTGACCGCCGTCAGCGCGGCGCCGAGCCAGTCTTGAGCGGATGGTTCCTGACGTTGGTAACCCAGGATTTTGTCCCCAGCCTCATTCCAATGCTGTAATAGGGGAGAGAAATACTCGATCCGGCCGCCGACCACGAAACCGTCGAGCTCATACTGCGGGCCGTCGATGCGCTCTTCAATGACCCCAAAGCGGGCCAGGTCGGGAGCGACTTTCGCCAGAGTCGCAATATACCAGTTCGTGGGCAAGAAGCGTACGCCCAGACTGGCACAAGAGGCCGGCGCCTTCACCACGGCAGGGCCTGGCCATTCCAGCGGATGCCAGCAGGGATTCAGCCCTGTCGCGGCCAGGGCCACGCGCAGCGCCAGGCGACTCGTACAGTTAATCGCCGCCTGCAGGGAGAGCTTGCGCGCCGTCGTCTGCATGGTTGCCACCTCGAGGACGGAGTCCTCGCTCAGAGGCATGATGAACTCCGGTTCGCCCCGGCACTCCGGCGCAACCCAGTAGTCGCTTTCCCCGATCCACTGCACCCTGCTGGCCGGCCGTCCGGGCCCTCTGCCCTCGGCGGGCTTCTTCATTAATTGCGCTTGAAACGGAATGGTTTGTTCCGACATGCTTGTCTCCGCTGCCCATTGGGTGGGGGGCGGGCAAAACTAGGCTATTCCCCAGTGCCGGTCAAGAGGAGTTGCCAACGAGCGCGAAAGCCAAGGCCGTGGAGCTGTAGCTAAAATGAACGCGCAGGATCCCTGTCGGGATCTGGGGACTGATCGTTTGAACGACCTAGGCGTTTGGGATGCCTTTACGTCTGGAGAAGGACGTCGTGAAGAGTGATAAGTCGTAGATGCCGCCATTGCGGCGTGGAATTGCCGGCAGTCGCGGAAGCGTCCTGCTTCGCCTGCCATCGTGCTTTGGATGAGCCTGCCGCAGACAACGCTCGGAGTGCGCCCGGCGCAGAAGCCGGCGCTCCTTGGCTGGCCTGGGTGTGGATTGCCGGCGGCATCTACTTCCTGGTGCGCACCGGGTGGCCGCCGCGCCTGCCGATCTTCGCAATTGGTGGTTGCTTTGCCATTGCCATAGGCGCCGGACTGTGGTTCGTAGAGCGTTACGAATTGTTCCGACCATGGCGGCTGGCAATCCGCTACTTATTGCTCGGCGTCGCACTTGCTGCCCTGGCGGCCGCGGTCGCTTGGCATTGAAGAAGCCTGCTCGATAGAGATCCGGCCTTTGCCTGCTTCCGCTTGACGGATGGCGTTGAGGCGGCCGCGGATGATTTCCTCAAGATCCGGCAACCAAGAGATTTCCCGAGCCATCAAAGGAATGCCTTCGTCACGCCTTATCCGGATTGGCTCTAGCGCAGAGTCATATTCACATTCATACGCTTATCATCGCGGAGAATATTGACGGTCAGCCGATCGCCGACCAGGTAATGGTGCTGGACGTATCGGAGGAAGTCGTACACGTCCATGTCGAGGAACGGTCTGTCGTCCACGCCCAGAATGATATCCCCAGCACGAATGCCGGCGGCCTCGGCCTGAGAAGAGACCGGTTCCTTCTGGCGAAAGGCCAGTTGCCTGGCCGCCAGTCCACGAGCTTTCTTTTCTTCCTCGGTGAGGTCGCGGCCGCTCAGCCGTGCGGACGGTACCAGCTGTTGCATGGAAGGCCGCCAGGTAAGGTCGGTCTTTCGCCAGCCTTCCGGCAAGCTCAGCCTGTTCTTGTGGACTTGATCGCCACGCCGATAGACCACCTCGCTTGAACCGCTGCTCGGAGCGATGTCGAGCGCGAACTGGGCGTCGCCGAAAGAATGAACGGGAACGCCGTTGAGCAATTGGAGGACGTCGCCCGCGCGCAAACCTGAGGCAGAGGCCGGCGTTTTGTCTCGGATGTCCTTGATGACATTGCCGCGATCGATTTCCAGATCGAAGCCCAGGTTCTCCGGCAGTGGATACCGCCAGATCATTTCGGGGCTCCATTTGCCTTTCTTCTTCAGGTCATTGTTGAGGATCTCCTTGACCCGATGGCAATGCAGGCAGCGGCCGAAGCGCGGCACGCTCAGCGCATCGCTGACGAATTTGGGCGCCTTCTCCGCCCGGCGGGCAAACACCTTCTGCTCGCTGTCGTGCATGCGTAGCACCGACTCCATGGTGTAATGGAGCCCTTCCAGAGACTGGCGGCGGTCCGGGCTTTCCGCGTCGCGTCCGCCGAAACGCGCGTACACTTGCCCCTCGGCGTTCAGGAAGAACACCATCAACGTCAGATCGTAATCGAATTCAAAAAGATTGAGGTCCTGGTCATCGATGCGCGTCAAGCGGACGCGCACGAACTTATCCGCGAGGTCCTTGATGCGCTCCAGACGGACAACCTGCCCGTCGAACTCTCGGCAGGCGCTTCAAGGCACACAGCGCACCATTACCATCAGGGGCTTGCCGCTCTCCCGCGCCTGCGCTTTGCCTTTCTCGAGACTGAAAATCCAGCCCTGCTCGCCCGCCGCCTGGTCCCCGCGCCGCATGCCGCCGCGCTGACGCTCGCCGCGCATGGGCCGCTGCTGCGCCGGCAGCCAGGCGTGTGGAATAACGAACAGCAGAGCCAGGAGCATGAAGCGGCTTCTCATGAACGCATCTCCGAAGGATCACCGTCAGTTTGGCATGTTCCAGCTATTGTCAACCCCGCTTACCGGCATTGGTAGCAACTTCCACTGCGGTGCACTATTTACGGCGCCAACTGAGTTTGCCAACCCTGGCAAACTCAGCTGGCAAACTGGCAAACTCATTTCGCCCTTTGTTAGGAATACCTTGGACGGCCAAGGTGGCCACGACTGGAGATGAACAAGGCAAAACCGCGCCCTCAAGCCTGGCGAATGAAATGAAGACTGATATCTTTAGAAGCTCTTCTGCACAGCTGTGCGCATTTTCTCCAACCCCGCCCGAGCCACCTGAAGGGCTTCTTGCTTCCAGTAATCCCGATTGAAAAGCTCAAGCGACAGCGCACCGCAAAAGCCGATGTCGCGCAAATCACGCAAAATGGTTTTGAGAGGTGCAACGCCGTCGCCAGGATAGACGCGCTGGGCGTCCGAAATGGACTCGCGCGGCGGCTTGGCGGGGTAATCGTTGAAGTGCAACACATGCATGGCCATGCCGTTGAGCAGCCGCAAACCGCTGAGGCTTGAGCCGCCCTTGTAAAGGTGATAGACATCGGCCAGGACACAGGCCTGCGAATGGCCGCTTTCCATGGCGACCAGAGCTGCCTCGCCCAGCCGGCCCAAGGTCTGCGAGAAGCCCCAGACCTCGACCTGCGGAATTACGCCGAATTGCTCGCCGAGATCCAGCAGGGCACGGTAGCGTTCGGCGGCCTGGAGCAGATTCATGTTGGTTTGCTTGGTGGCGCCGGCAGGCGGCGCGGCAATGCGTTTGCCGCCGATGTGCTGCACCATCTCCATGCTGCGCCGCGCCTGCTCCAGGGCCTTCTTGCGGCGGACCTTGTCGTCCACGATCCACTCGAAGAAATCGATGGCGCCCTCCACCTTCAGGCCGCGGTCCTGAATGCGGCGGCCTAGCTCCTTGAGATTACCGCCTTGCTTCACGTAGCGGTCCAGCTCGTTCAGCCAGGGCTCGATCCCTTGATAGCCCGCCCTGGCCGTGATCTCGACCAACTCCACGACATCGAGCTTCTGACCCATCAGCGTGCTGGTGTTCAAGCAGTAGCGGAAGGGTTCCTTGCTGTCGCGCTCGGAGGCTGCCTGCGTCGCATGCAGGGAGGCAGCCGCCACCCCTGAAGCAACGGAACCTGTCAGCAGCCATTCACGCCTGGTGCATTTCTTTTTCACCGATAATGCCCTCGGGCTCGTTCACTCCGATTCCGCATCGTTGGGCAAGGGCGTCGCTCCCGGCGGCGGCGTACCTTTGCCGGCGCGGATGTAAGCCGCCCGCCGGCGCTCATATTCGGCAGGCGTCAGGCTCTCCAGGTCCGTAACACCGCCTGACACAGCCTGTTCATGCAACTGCTTCAAAAACGGAATGCACCAGCCGCAGCCCGTGCCGGCGCCGCCGCACTCGGAAAGCTGACTGGCCACCCTGGGACGGTTCAAACGAATGAAGTTGACAAGTTTGCGGCGCGATACGTGGAAGCAGTAGCAGATTTTCGCGTCCTGATCCATCACCTGGCCCTCTGGAATGACAATCCATGATACTTCATTGGCGCGGCTTTCGCGACCGGCCTTGCTTTGGCGGATAGCAGCAATCCCTCAAGGGCTATACGATATCTTCTAACCGCCAACGAATAAATCTCCTGGACCCTCGGGCAAATTTGCCCGAGGGTCGGAAGCGCTGGAGCCCGCCCTTCTTTCTTCGTAATTGAGAACCTCTGTCTGAGAGCGCGATTATGGAGCAGCCGATCATCCTGTGTGGCCTGGGACGCGTCGGCTGGCGCGTTCTCGAATATCTCCAGGCCGCCGGCTTGCCGACGGTCGTGGTCGATGTCAATTGCCCGCCACAGGACCCGCGTCTGAAGCAAGCTCGCCTCGTCCGCGGCGATATCCGCCAGATGGATATCCTTGAGCAAGCGGGTGTCCGCCAGGCCGGCGGCGTGCTCATCATGACCAAGGACGACCTTACCAACATCGGTGCGGCCCTGGCGGTCAGGCATCTGAACGCCAAGGTGCGCATCGTCATGCGGCTGTTCAATGACAACCTCGTCACCCGCCTGGGCAAGGCGTTCCACAACATCTTTGCTCTCAGCACTTCCAATTTGACGGCCCCGCTGTTTGCCCTGACCGCGCTCACCGGGCAGGCGCTGGGCAGCATTCGGCTGGAAGGAGTGGCCGATGGTCTGCGGCAGGTGGCCGAATTGTCTGTTGCAGAGGGTTCGCCTCATGTCGGCGTCTCCGTGGGGGAGCTGGCCGGCAAATTCAACCTGCAGGCGCTGGCGCACCGGAGCGCGGACGGCAAGGAACGCTTTCTTCTTGCCGTCGATCCCGAGGCGCGCCTGAGCCCCGGCGACCGCCTCATCCTGTGCGGGGAGCCTCATGAAATCGCTGCCATTCTCGAAGGCGACGACTCTACCCTGGCCCACGTCCGCTGGGCGGGCTGGTTGCGGCGTATGGGCCGGGTGGCCTGGCGGACCGTCGCCGATGTGGATGTTTCCGTCAAGGTATGCACCGGGGTGCTGGTGGGCGTCATTCTGCTCAGCACGCTGGTTTTCCGTCTCAGCTTGAGCAATCTGCCTTTGCACCGCGCCTTCTACCGCACCATCAGCCTGATGGCCACCGCCGCCGACATGCACGCCGACGATCCGGGGGCGCGCTGGTTCACCATCTTTGCGAGCATGCTGCGGCTGCTCGGCGCCGCCCTGGTCGCCGCGTTCACCGCCATTGTCACCAACTACCTGCTGCGCGCCCGCCTCGCCGGAGCGCTCGAATTCCGCCGCATTCCCGATAGCGGCCATGTGATTGTTTGCGGTCTAGGCAATGTCGGTTTTCGCATCATCGAAGAGTTGCTCCGCTGCGCGGAGCGCGTGGTGGTCATCGAGCAAGACAAGGACAGTCGCTTTGTAGCCACCGCGCGGCGGCTGGGCGTGCCGGTGCTGATCGGCGACGCCACGCTCAGCGCCGTGCTGCACCAGGCGCATGCCGTGCACGCCCGCGCCGTGATCGCGGCGACCAGCGATGACCTGATCAACCTGGAAATGGCCCTCATGGTGCGCGACCTGAAGCCGACCCAGCGCGTGGTCCTGAACATGACGGATCCCCAGCTCGCGCAGATGCTGCGCGAATCCGCCAACGTGCGCCTGGCGCTATCGATTCCGGCGCTGGCGGCGCCTGCTTTTGTGGCCGCTCTCTTCGGCGAGCGCGTGCAAAGCATATTTCTGGTGAACGGCAAAATGATGGCGGCCGTTGACATGCTCGTGCGGCCCGAGGACGCTTCTCTGGCCGGACAAAGCGTGCACGCAGTGGCGGAAGCCTATGGCCTGTTGCCGGTCGCCGTCATGGATTGCCACGGCAAGCTGGAGCCCATGCCGATGGCCGCAAAACTGGAGCCTGGCTGCCGGCTCGTGGGCATCAGCATGCTGCCGGACTTGGAACGGCTACTGCGCCGCGAGGCGCTGAAACAATAAATGGAAAACGGCGGAACGCCGCGGCGTCCAGCCGTTTTCGCAAGAGTCGTATTGGACTGCTATTTGCCCTTGGCGCCGATCTTTTCCAGGGCCACGCGCACCGCATCGCGGATAGCCGGGTCCGGATTTTGCTCCAGGCGTTTCAGGGCGTTGTAGGCGTTGGAAGCAGCAGGACCAATATTGCCCAGCGCCTGAATAGTTAACACGACCATCTGGGGCTCAAGATCACTCAGCGCATCGATCAGTTCGGGGACCTGGGACTTGGCTTTCTCGCCGACGAAACCGATGGCGCGGGCCGCCATGGTGCGCGTTTGCAGCTCTGGGTCCCGAAGCAGCTTACCAATCGGCCCGAGCTCCTTGTCGATATATTTCTGAGTCTTGGGATCATCAGGGCGCTGTATGCGCATGAGGGCGACACCCGCCAATATGGCAACGCGCTTCTGCTTATCCTTTTGTAAAGTCGTCAGGATGCGTTGCAAGGTGTTATAGTCAGCCTGCCTACCTGGCGTACCAAAATTGATTAAGGAAATGACCGTCTGCAGGCGCACTTCAACACAGCTATCCCGTGCCGCTTCGAGAAGAGCGTGGAAGGCATTCAAATCGAAGGTATCCCCGCCAGGATCAAATCCCGCGTGGCCGAGGGCCGTCACCGCCGCGGCGCGAATTTCCCAGCAAGACGTGTCGCGCGTCGCCGTGATCAACTGGGGAACGGCGTCGTAGGCGTCGCCTTTCGGAAGCCTGCCAAGCGCTGATGCGGCCTGAAAGCGAACGATCCCCTGGTTATCGGATAATCGGCCCTTGAGGGCATTGATGCCGTCCTGTCGATCCTTCGCGTCCATGCCGATGAAACCTAGCGTAATGATGGCGTTGACGCGCAGGCTCATGTCCCTATCGTTAATCGCCTTGATGACCTCGCGCGAAGCCTCTCGAGCCTCCGCCCCGTACACTTTCAAAGCGGCAATCGCGCGCTCGCGAATGCTGGGATCCTTCTCCCTGAGGTCCTTCATCCACTCGTACATCGACTTGCCGTTGAGTCGTTCGGCGCTACGTTTCTTTTCAACCTCTTTCTTTTCCCCCTGGGCCCGGACAGGCAAGGCCGCGAGCATGACCAGCGCCGCAGCAAGCGCGCTGCCGAGCAAGAGGCGCCGGCGAGCAAAACCGCTATTCGTGGGTTCATTAGAAGTGCGCATGGCAAATCCCTATGAATGTGAGACTTCCCCCTTGTCAGGATAGCATTGCAGCCAATCGCAAGGCAATGACGGAAATTGAAAAGATTACTTCGGCGGCACCGTTTTGAGCCGGCCGAACGAGTGGGAGAGACGGAAGTTTTCCGGTGGATTCGATTAGTTTGCGGGTTCATGAAATGCGTTCTTGAAGGGTGAAACCGGCTCCGGTTCCGGCGGCCGCATGCCGCTGAGCAGCAAAGACTCACTCCAGGCGGGCAAAGCCGTAACGTCCACAGGCTTGCCTTCGATCAGCAGCCAATCGCCGGCGCCGCGGTAGCGATTGCCGCGCCCCTGCCAGGGAGACGCCTGCCGCCAGCAGTCGGGATCGATCAAGCCGGTGCAGGACAGCAAGCCCTGGTGGAAAGTAAGTTCACTTCCTTCGGAACGAACTTGCAAGCCTTCTATTGGTCCCGCCACAGCCAGGACGCGTCCGGCTTCGATTCGGTCCCGTTCCAGGCGCAGGCGTGCCGAGACAGGGCATGCCGCCAGCGCCGTCCACAAAGAGATGGCCGCGCCCCGGCTATCGTTCACGGTCACACGCGTGTCGATGAGAGCAAGCTCCGCCGGAGCGTCGCGATCGACTTCCAGGCAGACGGCCGACGCCCGCGCCTCCAGCACACAATCGCTCAGCTCCAGGCGCTTTACATGCCGGCAAACGATCGGCGCGCTCCCGTCGGTCGCAAGCAGACGACAGTGGGCCATCTGCAGCGAGCCGCCGTTACAGTAGACGAGATAGCGGGGCACGGCGGTTCTGCCCGAACGTGCCATGCGCTCCCAGCATAGTTCCAGCCCATCCAATCTCAGCGGATGATCCGCCAGGAACATCGGCTGCCAGGTCGATTCAGAGTTTGCTGCGGCAATTTGCAAATGGGGATGAAAGCCTTCGCCCGCCTTGATGGTCAGCGCCTTGCCTTGCAGGTCCATTGGCGGCACTGTGAAGGGACCGTCACCGAGGATTGTCACGGTGTCGCCGTCCCGGGCCGCTGCGACCGCGGCATCCAGGCGCGAGAAGCGTTTCTCCGGCATGCTTGCCAGGCAAACGTAATGGGAAGGCGCTTCCGCCGCCCAGGCCAGGGGGGGCCGCGCCGTGGCATTGAACGGTTGGCGGGCGAGCGCGGCAATCCCTAATCCAAGCAGGATCGCCACCGGCCACCAAAAGAGCGACCGTCCACCGCTTTTTCGCTTTGCCGCCTTCGATGCAGAAATGTTGCCATGATCGCTGCCCACCGGCATGCCGGCCTGGACCAGCGACGCATCTTCGAGATTGGGAGTCGCCATCGTGAGCCCGTCGCCGGCCGGGCTGGTCCTGGCGCTGGCAGAAGAAGGCACGAGCGCTACCTCGGCCTGGTAGTCGCTTTGGCTGGACAGCCAGGCGCCGAGTGCATCGGCCAGTTGCGAGGGGACCTGATAACGGTCGTCGGGGCTCTTTGCCAGCAAGCAGTGAACGATGGCGGCCACCTCTTCGGGTACGTCGGGACGCAATTCGTCCACGGGCGAGACCAGGTCAAACTGATGCCGAAGAAGCTTCTCCGACCAGGTGCCGCCGGGAAACGGCGCCTGCCCCGTCAGCAGATAATAGAAGCTGCAGCCGAGACTATACAGGTCGCTGCGGATATCCGCGGCCTGGCAGTCGCGGGCCTGTTCCGGGGCAATGTAATCGGGTGTACCGGCAAAAGAGACATCTTGTGCGGACTGATTCAAGATAGGCATCGAGGCGGACGGCGAGCCCGCCAGGCGGGCCAAGCCGAAGTCGAGAATCTTGACGAGTGGCGGCGCCAGCGGGCACTCGGATGATTTGGCTTTGTTCCGCACCAGAAGATTGGCCGGCTTGATATCGCAATGCACCAGGCCATGTTCATGGGCGTGCTGCAAGCCGAGAGCGGCCTGACGAACATATTCACACGCCTCGATGACAGGCAAAGGACCGGTTTGCTTGACGCGCCGGCTCAGATCGATTCCTTCCACGTACTCCATGACCAGGAAGTGCAGCCCGTTGGCCTCGGCGGCGTCGTAGCAGGTAATGATGTTCGGATGAGAGAGGCGCGCGGCAAGCTCGACCTCATGATGAAAGCGCGCCGCGGCGCCGGCATCCCGCACCAGGTGGCCGGCCACGACCTTGAGCGCCACCACCCGCTTCATGACCGTGTGTTCGGCCTTGTAGACATGCCCCATGCCGCCCGAGCCGAGGCGGTCGAGGATGCGATACTGTCCCAGTAGCAACGAACCGCTCTCCCCGGCCAGTAACTGCTCGGCCTGAAACTCCGTGAGCAGGCCGCGCTCCACCAACTCGGCGACCCAGGCCGGGCCGTCCCCGGCCTCGCGCGGTTTGACCGCCTTCACGTTCTCCATCTGCTCGATAGAGAACAAGCGGCTGTCCGAGAGCGCAAGCAAGAATTCGTCCGCAGTCCTGGCAAGCGGCGCAGACAAGACCTTCTCCATCCCGACTGGCTCATCCGAGAGACGTCATTAGGAGAAATCGTCTTTTTCGGGGAAATAATTTGCTGCGAAGGCGTGCAAAAGCGAAATGTGCCGCTATCTTTTCGTCAGCGGGGCGGTTTGAGCGGACGAGGCAAACTGTACCAGGCGAGATTGCACGCTTCCAATTCCTCGGCATCGAGGCGGACATCGGCCGCGCTCAAGCTTTCCTGGAGTTGTTCGGGCCGGCTCGCTCCGATTATGGCCGCCGTGATGCCGGGCTGTGCCAGCACCCACGCCACGGCCACTTGTACGAGCGACTTGCCGCGGGTCTCAAAAAAACGCCGCAGATGCGCGACCGCCTCGAATTGCGCCTGTTGCCAGTAGCGGTCTCGGTAGAGGTCGCCGGTCTTTCCCAGCGTGAAGCGGGTTCCGGGCACAGGCGCATCGAGGGATTTGTACTTACCGGTAAGAAATCCCCCGGCCAATGGGTTATAGCCGATCACTCCAAGTCCCTGATCCAGGCAGAGCGGCAGCAGTTCGGCTTCTATGTCTCGGTACAGCAGGTTGTAGCGCGGCTGCACGCAATCGAACCGGGCCAGACCATGCTGTGCGCTGATGCCGAGACTGAGGGCCACTTGCCAGGCGGGATAATTGGAGCAGCCGAGATAACGCACCTTGCCGTGCCCCACCAAGTCATCGAGGGCGCGCAGTGTTTCGTCGATTGGCGTTTGGGGGTCGGGGGAATGGGTCTGGTAGAGATCGATGTAATCGGTGCGCAGGCGGCGCAAGCTGTCGTCGACAGCCTTAAGGATATGCTTGCGTGAAAGCCCCTCATCATTCGGCCCGTGACCGACGCGCATGCGGCACTTGGTCGCCAGGACAAATTGCTCGCGGCGGCCTTGCAGCCACTTGCCGACAATTTCCTCCGTCCTGCCGGCAGTCTCAGGCGTCGGCGGCACAGGGTAAACGTCGGCCGTATCGATGAAGGTGACGCCGTGCTCGGCGGCCTGGTTCATGATCGCAAATGACGTCGGCTCATCGCACTGATGGCCAAACGTCATAGTGCCGAGGCAGATTTCGGAGACCTTCAGGCCGGTCTTTCCCATTCGGCGGATCTGCATGGATGGTCCTTGATCGATGCGCGTGGTGATAGCCAAGCAATCATAACAAGCTACATTATCATGATCCTGTCCAATTGCAAAAAGGGAGGTTCGCTTCATGAAACCGGCCGATCAGCAAAAGCTTCTTGCCGACGTGGAGGCATTCTGCGAGGAAATCAGGCCGATAGAAGAACTTTGTTATGTCGAGCACAAGTTCAACGATGAAGTGTTGCCGCTGGCGCGCAAGCACAACTTGCTCGGCATGATTCTGCCGGCAGCGTACGGCGGCCGGGACGCCGACACCGTGACCTACGCGCGCGCCCTGGCGCGGATTGGGCAGGAAGGAACCGGCGTGCGCACCTTTTTCTCCGGTCAGATTTCCATCGGCCAATATCCCATTCTCACCTGGGGGAACGAAGAGCAGAAGCGACGGTATTTGCCCGCTGCGGGGCGGGGCGACAAGATCTGCGCGTTCGGTTTGACGGAACCGGAGGCGGGCAGCAACCCCCTGGAAATGCAGATGACTTACGAGCGCCGCGGCGATCCGTTCGTACTGAACGGCGTCAAGTACCTGATCTCCAACGGCGGCATCGCGGATGTCATCGTCACCTTCGCCTACCCCAAGGGGCGCACCGGCCGGATTAGCGCCTTCATCGTCGATACCGGCGGGCCCGGCTTCGCCAAGGAAGATCTCACGGCCAAGATGGGCATGCCGACCGCGAACACCGCCATGTTTGAATTGACCGATTACGCCGTTCCCGCGGCGAACCTGCTTGGCCAGGAGGGCGAAGGCTTTCGCATTGCCATGGGCACCCTGGTCAGCGGCCGGATCAGCGTGGCGGCCGGCTGTCTCGGCGTCATTGAAGATTGCCTCGCGGAAGCGGTGACTTATGCGAAGGAACGCCAGCAACACGGCAAGCCCATCGCCAAGCACCAACTGGTGCAGGAACACATAGCGGCCATCGAAATGGACCGCCTAGCCACGGAGTCGGTGGTCCTGCGGGCGGCGGAAGCCAAAGATGCCAGCAATGCCAACCCCACAAATGCCGACCTGAAGAGCCGCGCAGAATTACTCTCGGCCCAGGCCAAGCTCTTTGCCGCCAACGCCGCCTGGGATGCGGCCGATCGCGCCGTCCAGGTATTCGGCGGCCGCGGTTGGTCCACGCTCTACCGGCCCGGCAGACATCTGCAGGATGTTCGCGTGTGCCGGATTTACGAGGGAACAGACGAGATCTTGAAGCTAAAGGTGGCGGCGGCTGTGCTTGGCAAGGAGTACGAAGCGTACAAATGAGCCAAGGAGGCGGGTGTCAATGGCCCGCTTGAATTTGCTCGGTCAATGTCGCGAGCGTGGATGGCGCGAGTTCTTTCCTCATTCGCTCGAGCAGCCAACTCGAACACAACTTAGCCACCGATGTTTTCTGGGCAGCGGCAAGCGTCTGCAACTGCTGCCAATAGGTTCCTGGAACGCTAACCGACACTTGCTTGCGGTCGTTCTTTGCCGGGATTCTGTTCGTGTAAACAACCTTTTCCAGACGCGCTCTACCTGACTCCAAATTGAAAACTGCCTCAGCGCTTGGCTCCACGACGTAATTAAGTTGATATTCCGAGGAAAAGCCAGGTCTCAGCTTGTCTTGAAGGCCAGCTTCGGCAAGAAATTGCAAAAATTCTTCCGCGCTCGTGTCGGGCCCTGGCATCCAATCCTGGAAGGAAAGACCCCTAGGTAAAGGTTTGCCGCCGTCCTCTGTGGAAAGAACGATCATTGCCAGCAGAGAATGCCCCGTCTGCCTTCGGAATACCAACTGGAGCGGGCCGTACTTCCAAATATCTCCTTCTCGTTGGCAGCCGGTGGCTTCCGGTTCGCCGAGTAGTTCCCGAAGATCTTCCTCAGACATGCCGAGGTGGATGCCGCCAAGATTACCGGTGGTCAAGAACTCTTTCACGGAAGCCATTAGTCGATCCCCAGTTTTCTAAGCGCGATCATGGCGATCTCGATGCCGTTCACGTGCAAGTGAAATCCTTTGACGGCCCAGTCTTCTGCAATGGGGGAAATCCGGATCATGGCGGCACAGAATACAGCGGGACGGCGCCAGCACGACTAAAGGCATCAGGAGCAGTTCTGCTCCTAGGCCGAAAGCTTAGTATCAATCGCACTTAAGGCGTCCGCAATCACTTTCTGCGCCGCGGCCTTGATTAAACCTTGCGGCACCGCCTTCAGAAGCCCGCCGAGGTTCTTGATTTCAGCCGTCCAGTGCATCTTGGTTGTCGGTCCTTCGGGTGTCAGGTTAAAGCTTGCTTCTACGACGCTGCTGCTGCCGATGCCTTTTGTGGTAAGCAGCATGCGGGCTGACGTTTCAGGCACCGTGTCAAGCACTTCCACGGTCAAATCGAGCGTTCCGCGAACAAACGCAAAACCCGGCCTCAGAACGCACGTCGCTTCCTTAGCCTCGGACTGTGAAACGGATTCAACCCCTGGCACGCATTGCACCAGGAAACCGGCATCAGTCAGTTTCGGCCATAGCTCAGCCGGGGTTTTGCGCAAGTCTTTATCGCCTTCAAAGTGAAGCGTCATGCCTCCTCCTTATCGAGCTACGTCTTTAGCTTGGTTTTTGCCTGGCGGAAGGCAAGGCGGAGTAAATCGTCGTGCTTTCCTGTTGCTCCACCGGTCCAGCGATCAGCTGGTCGGCCGTCAATTGCACCTTGAAGCGGACATCGCCCGCGCGCAGTGCCTTCACGTTCACGCGATACTGGGCAGTCTCACCGGCAGCAAGCGTGATCGGCTCAAAGGTCACTTTCTGGCCGTCGATACGGTGATTGGAGGCGCCGGTCGCATCGGTGACCTGCTCCTGAGCTGGAGCAGTGGCGAGGATCCGAACCGAAGTGACAGGGCTGGTGCCCTGGTTGCGGACGTTTATCAGATATGTTGTCGTGCCGCCGACCTCCACGGGATCCTCGGTGTCTTCGACAAGCAACGACAGGGCAGGCATGCCGATGAACTCCGTGCAGAACTCGGCTTGCTTGGAGAGCCCGCGTTCGGCACTGGCCGTCGCCTGGTTGCAGAAGCGGCCGATGCTCGGGCCGAGCAAGGAGATCTCCAGTTTTCGCTCGACTCCCGGCGCCAGGGCGCCGATCTGCCATTGGACCTGATTGCCGGATAGCCGACCGCCTTCGCTGGCGCTTTGAAACGTCATGCCGGCCGGGACCGGGTCCGTTACGACTACATTCTGTAAAGGCAAGGTGCCTGAATTGGTCAAGGTGATCTGATAGCTCGCCGCCGTATTGACGTACCGGTGCTTCGGTCCCGTCATGGTCATGCCGAGTTTGGCCTCGCCGACGGTCACACAACTCTCCTTTTCTTGCCGAAAGTTCCCGGCTGCCGTGGCAATTGCCTTGTTGCACAAGCGGCCGGTCATTTTGGCGATCACCTGATACTCCACGGTCTGGCTCTGGCCGGGCGTGAGAGTGCCGATGAGCCAGCTCAACCGATCCTTATGCGTGGCGTGCTCCAGTCCCGCGTGCAACGTATCGGTCAGCAGGAGATTGCTCAGTTCCGCTTCGCCGGTGTTGGTCAGCGTGATCCTGTATGTCAAGGAGTCGTACAGTACGGCCTGCGCGGGACCTTCTTTTTCGAGACGCAGCGAAGGTCGAGCAATCCTGGTACTGACGCATTCGCCGTGTTCAAACTGGACACGGGCGCAGTTCTTCACCTCATCGCTGCCGGTCGGCGTGAGGATCAGAACAATCTCGCGCCTGGCGCCGGGTTCCAGCGAGCCCAGTCGCCAGAGCAATTCGGGTGCATGCGTCGCCGGCTCCGGTTCCGCACGCACGAAGCGGGCATTCATCGGCAGCGGATCGCGCACCAGGACGTGATGGGCCGCGGCCTGAGAATTGTTCTCTACCAGGATGTGGTATTCCAGCTCTTTGCCGGGAGCTGAGACAGCCGGCACGCGCATGCGGATGGCCACCACCGGCGTCGGCGGATCCTCAGGCGACTGGGACTCCTGAACTGGAAAAGGCTTGGGCACGGGAACAGATTGCGCAGGCGTCGGCAGACAAGGCAAGGGTTCGCAGCAGGGCACCGGCGGGCAGGGCACGCAGAACATGAAACACTGTGCCTGAATCCGGCCCGTCGGAAGCGCGAGCCATAGGAGAAGGACACAAAACGGTTTCATAGGCGAATTGTTTTGGACGCGTCGCACGGTAGTCATGGCGAACCCCAATGGCATCCCCTCCGCCGAGGGCTGGAACATAAGGCAAAGCACATATTGGTGGTCTGAACCTGCATTGTCTCTCCGAATGAGTAGCTTGTCTGCCGAGGATACTACGGATTTCCTTCCCGCCGCTCTTCCCTAACCGGTAAAGCCGTTACTTTCGATGCGCATGAACATCCTGCTTGACCGGCCTTCGAGGTCAATCTAGACTCGCTGTTACCTGAAAGCCGGTGATCTTTAGCCCTTGGGTTTCGGGATTCGAGGAGCGGAAGCATGGCTCTATGCGACCAGGGATATCTCTGTGACGTGTGCGGCGAGGAGGTCGAGGAGATCACGGACTCCGATCTCTACTTGCGTTACGTGCTCGGGGAAGTGCCACCGGAAAAGCTGCACGTGCTTCGCGAACGACATATCCGCTGCAACCCGAGCACGGCACAATTCATCGTGGATCCACAGTTCGCGCCGGTAATGTGCCCGGGGGCCTTCGCGAAGGACGCACTGGATGCCCGGTACGTCGCCGAGGAAGAAGCACGGATCACGCGCGGCTGGCGCCGCTTGCAAGAGCTCCCGCGGCTGCGCCTGGCGACGATCCAGGAATACCCGCTTCCCGAAGTGATCGCCGCCTGGCAAGCCGAGAGCGGCGAGGAAAAGCCGCCGGCCTGATCAGCCAGTGGTTACGTGCTCGTATTGATTCTTGAAATGCTGGATGACTTCAGCGGGGTTCAAGTTGAAGACTGCCTTACCTGCGGTGTGCCACTGGCCGCGGTGAAAATAGAAAACGGCCGACGCATTGCGTAGGTTGCCGACCGCGGGCAGGCCTTCCATGTCGCTGCCCGGAATGGCCTCAAACTGGACAGTGACGGACACCAGCGCAACCAGTTGCCCGGTCGTACGTTCGCGAGCCAGTTCGATATCGCTCTCAAAGTCACAATCTTTCCAGCGCAGGCCGCGCGGCTTGCCGGAGGCCGAGGCGGCCGTGACAAACTTGGCCTCCAGGCGCTCGCGCTGAAGCAAAAATAGTTCGCGGGCGCGTTCCGTCTGCACGCCCTTGCCGAAGCGTTTGAGAGGCCCCCAGGTCAGGAGCGCGGCCACCGCCCCTACGGGAATCCCGCCCAGTAAAATCCACGGCCACATCTTGTCTGACCCTCGTAGAGTTCACTGCCTCGACGGCGCGCCGGCTTTAGCACGGCGTCAAGGAATTATTTCACCACAAGCGGGTCTGTTTGACCACCTGTCACCGCGAATTAACCATTTTCTTCAGTTCTTCGACGATTCGGTCGAAGACTTCATCCCAGTCGCCAAACTGCTTTTGCCGGAAAAGGCGCATGCTCGGGTACCAGGGACTATCATCCTCTTTGCAAAACCAGCGCCAATCCGCGTTAAAGGGCAGGGCGATCCAGACCGGCACACCCAGGGCGCCCGCCAGATGGGCGACGGCCGTGTCAGAAGTAACCAGCACATCGAGGTTCATGAGCAGCGCTGCCGAGTCCACAAACGGCCCGGTCGTGACTTTAAAGTCAGGACCGGGATCGAACACGGAAGCGCACTCCGGATATTCGCGCAATTGATTCCTCTCCGCGCCCATTTGCATGCTGATCAGGCGCACGCCGCCGATCTGAGCCAGGCGAAGCATCTGCGGCACGGGCACGGTGCGTTGCCTGCTGCGGCGAAAATAGACGTTGCCCTGCCAGTTAATGCCGACCTTGACTTCGCGGATGGGAGAGAGCCGGGCACCCCAGGCTTCCACCAAGTTCGGCTCGGCAAACAGGTAAGGGACATCGGCCGGAATGCTGTTCATGGAAGTTTGCACGCTGCCGGGCAGACTTACGAGCGGCACGTGCACGTCGATCGGCGGCATGGCGGAACCCTGGCCGAAGAGCCGGTCGATGCCCGGGCAACCGGCGAGCAGTTGCACGAGCGGCTTCTGACATTCCACGTAGACAGTACCGCCGCGCCGCTTCACCAGGGCGACATAGCGAATGAACTGGATGGTATCGCCCAGGCCCTGTTCCGCATGCAGCAGAATGATCTTGTCCCCAAGCTCGGCGCCGTCCCAGCGCGGCCGGGGCACGGCGCGTGCCGTGTTGTCGGGGCAGCGCAGCCGCCATTCGTATTCCCGCCAACCTTCGTCGAACTGGCCCATGGTGAGAAGAGTCAATCCGAGCACCTTGTGGGCTTCCGCATAATCCGGCTGAAGACGGACGGCCTCGCGGCAGCTTGCCAGTTCTTCCTCGTAGCGCCTCAGATCGCCGAGAGAAACGGCGAGATTGTAGTGCGCCTGGGCATTGTCCGGCCTGAGACCCACTGCAGTTCGAAAGCTGGCGATGGCATCCTCGAACTGATCCGCCTCGTGAAGTGCCACGCCAAGGTTCTGCTGCAGCTCGAAGGAATCCGGCTGGATAGCGAGCGCTTGCCGGAAGGTAGCGAGGGCCTCTCTCGTCCGCTCTGCCTCACGGCTGCTGAACCGGTCTGTCTGGTTTTGCTTAAGCAGGAGCAAGCCGAGATTATTGTAGAATTCCACGTTGCCCGGACCGAACTGCACCGCCTGGCGCGCGCACTCCACGGCGGCGCCATAGCTGTTCTGCCGGGCCAGGACCTGGGCCAAATTGTTATCGCTTTCCGCGCCGCCGGGATGAAAGTGGAGGGCCTGCTGGAAGCTCGCCATGGCGTCATCAAGCCGGCCCTGGTCTGCAAGAGTGACGCCCATGCCGTTCCAGGCCTTGACATAATCCGGCCTGAGTTGCAGGACGCTGCGATAGGAGTCCTCGGCTTCCAGCA
>DASZFN010000045.1:0-8503 GCA_035939715.1 Gemmataceae bacterium
CTGCAGCCCGGCAGCGAGGTCGAGGGCGCTGACCTCGCCCGTACCGAAGTTGCCCGCCAGCGCCATGCCGCTGGCAAGCACAGAGATCGCCTCGGCGGTCGAGAGCACGCCCGACGGCACCTTGAGCTTGTTCTTGCCGTCGAGCGTTTGACCCGTGCGCAGTTCGCGAAAGACGGTGACGACCTGCTCGACGGCGTCATCGGTGGGAACCTTGGCCTTGAGCTCCAGATTGACGGCCAGCTCGCCGACCCGTTTGCGGACGATCTGGATTTCTGCTTCCAGGGTTGCGGGCGTGGGCAAGACAATCATATTGAAGCGGCGCTTGAGGGCGGCGGACATGTCGTTCACGCCCCGGTCACGCGTGTTGGCGGTGGCGATGAGCGAAAAACCCTTAACCGCGGGCACCTCGGTCAAGAGCTCCGGCACCGACAGGCGTTTCTCGGAGAGCAGCGAGATGAGCGCATCCTGCACCTCGGCGGCGCAGCGGGTGATTTCCTCGAACCGGGCCAGCGAGCCGGACTCCATGGCCCGAAAAATAGGACTCTTGATCAGCGCGTCGTGACTGGGGCCGCGCGCGATGAGCATGGCATAGTTCCAGCTATAGCGAATTTGCTCCTCGGTGGTCCCAGCCGTTCCCTGGACGACCTTGGTCGAGTCGCCGTTGATGGCGGCGGCGAGGTGCTCGGAAAGCCAGGACTTGGCCGTGCCGGGTTCGCCGATGAGCAACAGGGCCCGGTCCGTAACCAGCGTCGAGATGGCGATCTCCACGAGTCGCGGGTAGCCGATGTATTTGGGCGTGATCTCCTTCGACCCCGCCTTGCCGCCGCAGATGTAGGTGAGCACAGCGCGAGGCGACATGCGCCAACCAGGCGGACGCTCGTATTTGTCCTCCTTGATGAGCAGCTCGATTTCTTCGGCGTAGAGGACCTCCGCTGGCGCCCGCAGCATCTGGCTGACGGCCCCATTGAGGGGAGTTGAGGTAGCGATGTCGTCGGCTTTCTTTTTCGTCATTTCTTTTCTCGCAATTGCTGCATGTATCCAAGTAAGCTATCGGCGACTTTATCGTTCAGAGTTGGTATCAGAGCCTCCAGCCGGGGCAGAGCCGACTTGGGCAGATCGACGATCAGGCTGCCAAACCAGCCGCCGAAGTCATCGGCCTTCTTTGCGAACTTTTCCAGGACGGCGACACACGCATCGGTTGCGTCCGGATGGGCCGCGTAGATCATGCTGGCCACGACCACACCGCACTCATGGAGCTGTTTCGCTTTGCTGAGGATTTCGCCGAACCTCTTCGTGAGAAAGGCATTGGCTGCAGCGTGGCCTGGGCGGATCAGTTGCCGGACCGACCCCAGATGCTCCATCTGGACCGCAAGATCGAGCCAGCGCGGATCCAGCGCGGGCGCCTCGTCTTCCTGACTCCAGCGATCGTGGTAATGATAGCCGTGACCCATCGCGTTGAGAATCGCCTCGCGCCTGGCCCACGCGGGATCCTGCTGTTTTTTCTTCTCGTCTACCTTGGCGGTCAGGTAACAAGAGAAGATGGAATACACTTTGTCTTCAGGCAGGGTGCGTCGGGCAGTTTGGAAGCATGACGGCAAATCGTCCGGAGGCAGCGAAGCATGCGCGTCCACGAGTGTGGTCCGCAGCTTGTTGGTTCCGCGCTCCATGACCCGCACCACCGCCGAGTTGAGGTCTGGACCTGAAGACGCAGCGCCCTTGATCTTCGCCAGTTCCGCGCGCTGCCTGAAGACCTCCAGGAGGAAGGCCGCCACTTCCTGGTCGTCGCGGTCCGCCAGGCAATTTGTCAGCGTCATGATGCGGTCGATCTTCTGGCTGACCTCTTTTTTCTCCTTGATCTTGCGGAGCGCCGCAAGCTCTCCCTTGACGGCGGCGAGGAGATGACTCAGCAGCCTGGCGTTACGACTCTGGCGCAAGGGTTCGGCAGCGAGATCGAGGTCCTTGCCATTCATCGCCTTTTCCAGCACCGCGACGGCTGCATCGTCATCGATGGTAGCCAGGGCCGCGTAGGCCGCCTGCCGGACTTCCTGGGCCTTCGCGGATGCCTGCTCGACAAGGTAGGACAGGTCGTCCCGCGCAACCCCCAGGCAGGCGATGGCGACGATCTTTACCTCCTTGGAACCGGAGTCCAGCGCCTGCTTGAGCAAGTCGCGCGTCCCGACCGGGTCAAGAGTATGCATCAGCCGCAAGCGGCGGGGGTGCCCTGCGCGGCCCTTCAGATCGAATTTTGCTTGCAGCTCCGGCAGGATCGCCTTGCCGTAGAGCGGCAGCACGTGTTCCGCGATGAAGTCGCCGATCTCTGCATAGGCGTCGTCGAGCGCCTCGAGAGCGGGCCTGACCAGCCGCAGATCGCGAAAGGCTTGCCGTTCGTGGGCAGCGCGGATCACTTCCATGCGCCCAGAACCTGTCGTCGTCAGCGCCTCCAGCAACGGCTTGAGCACGCGGGCGCTGGCCTGGACGGCGGGAGCGCCGAGATTGCTCGTTTCGATCGGTTCGAGCGTTCCGGCGGCGCCCGTCTCGCCTTGTGTATAAAGGATGGCGTTGACAAGCGTGGTCAGCTCCAGGAGCGCCGGCGCGGAGGTTTGTTCCTTCGCTTCGACGACCGCCTTGACCGCCTCGGCGACCTTGGTGAACACGGGCGCCTTGGCGCCGGCCTGTTCGAGTTGGGGAATAAGTCTCTTGAGACGGAAATCCCCACCCGCGACCACGCTCCCCGCGATGGCGAGCCGGCGCATCTCGTCGTAAACCTGAGTTAGCATCGCGATACTCATATTACCCACCGCTTGCGGCTTCGCGCACGCCCGCCCAATCACGGATACCGCCCCGCCTCGCGCAGCCGCCTGGCGTAAGGCGAATCCGGGCTATGTCCCGGATGCAACGGCCACCCGTCATAAACCTTGACAAACGACCAGGATTGTGCCGGCAACCCGATCTTGATCGGATTCTGTTGCACATACCGGATCGTACGCCGCACTTCATCGGGATGATCGAGAAACACCTTCCATCCATGACCAGCCAACCAGGTGGGATGCGTAACCGCGCGCCGACCCGCTTCGATCAACTTGGTTCGGCTGGCTTCCATCAACTTGTCCACCATCTCTTCGGCTGTATCCTTGTGCTTGCGAACAACCGCGTGAACATGGTCCGGCATAATGGCGCAAGCGTAACAGGTATAGCGTTCCCGTTCCATCACCTGGCTGAAGGCTTCGGCAATCAGCCGGCGCTCCGGGTTGTCAAACGTCAGCAAGGGATGTTTCAACAGGTCGGCCGCCTGCTCGTTGAATTGGCGAACGACCTTTCCCGCGGGTTGGACCCTTTTCCGCCCGAAATGCAACTCGCCGAGCTCGGCAAGGATCTCGCTACGGATGGTTCGCGAACCGCTGCCCCGCGGATCGTTAGGGAGCCAGCAACCATACGCGGTCCAGATCAAATGGTACGCGATCACTAAAGGTTGGCCCATGATCGACTCCCTCTTTCCGCCGCTTGCGGCTTCGCGTTCGCTGATCCACGGCGCGAGCGCGAAGCCGCAAGCGGCGACTCATAGCGTTAATCGTACGATCGCGGTCGGCGTCACAATACTCAGCGGTTTGATCCGTAACGTCCGCGTGTCCAGATCATGGCGAAACCGCGCGATCAACGTGTTCATCTCGAAACTCTCCTTGGGCAGCAAGGACAGCAGATGACAGCTCGGCGGTTCCTCTGCCATGCCCGCGTCCGTCATCACTAAGCGGTCCCCCTTCTGGTCTTCGGCGACCAGCTTGTCCCCCACCCGGCCGAGCCGTTTGAAGTTGAGCGCATAAATCGGCTGCTTGTCAGCCAGCGGCCCCTTCAGATGCGTCCTCACTTCCTTCACCACCGCAGCGAAATCCCCCTGTCCATGATTGCGAAGTTTCTCCAGGTCCCTCGGTTCCAACGGCCGCGACAGCATGGCGTCCCAGCGAATCCGCGGATTGACATCGCCGGGATAAACAAACAACTCCTTGACCTGGGCGACCTGGAAGAAACTATCGTCACTCTTGATGAACTTGGCGGCCTTGTAGGGACGATAGTTTTGCGTCAGCCGGATACGGCCACTTCCCAGCGTCATCCAGACGCCCGTGTCGGTGTATTCCTGACGGGCGACGTCATCGTGCGTATTGAAGGCGAGCTGAACGAGCTCGGCATCCATCTCGACCAGGCCGGCGTCTTTAAGCTCGCGAAGTTGCCAGGCATGTCCCAGCCAGGCGGCGATGGCGGATGCGGTCTCCGGTTTCAGTTCGGCGTCTTCGAGCCGGCGCTGCAGATAGGCCCGCCCTTGCTTTACCAGTGCATGCAGCCGGCCGAGTTGATCGAGCGCCTCGCTGTAAATGCGTTCGCGCTGCGTGCCGGGCTGGTCGGCGAACTTGCCGTCGTCGCCCGCGAATAGCCGGGTGTAGTTGTGCAGGGCGGCCTGGGCGCCGGGGAGGTAGGCGTTGCCAAGCTGCTTGGCTTGTTCCTCCATCTCCCGGGCGAGCTTGGCGTTCATGTTGCCGATGCCCAGATGCACCAGGTCGTTGGTCAGCCGCTCCAGGACATCGATGCCGTCGAGCTGGGCCTTGATCTTCTTGGCCAGCGCGCTGAGGTTGACTTGCCTGGGTTTGTCCGCCTCGATTTGTTTTTTCTCGACGCGCGCCTGCACCTTCTCGCGCTTGGTCTGTAAATCCTCGGGGACTTCGGCGGCGGTGAACTTCTTTTTTTGCGCGTAGGCGTACATCAGCCCCAGGCAGTGCTTGCAGGGAAACTGCCGGCTGGGGCAACTGCAGCGGTGGGTTGGCTTGTCCGGACGCACGAAATCGCAGGAACAGCGATAAGGCTCCTTGCCGCTCCCCTGGCATTCGCCGAAGAGGAGCGTCTCGTCCGCGGAGATGTTCAAAACGGTGAATTTGTTCTTCAGAACGAGACCGCGGCCATTCTTGATGGCATCAGAGTTGGGCGCCGCCGCGTCCACGGCCCCCTCATCAATGGCTATCATGCGGCTCCTCCGCAAGCACATCGGGATGGACCGGTAAAACCGGGATTATACTGCACAGTACTCGTTATGCAATCTCGCCAATGAGAAGCCCTCTTGCAGTCACCTGTTCAAGCCAAGGTGGGCTGGCAGAAGCACATCTGCTAAGGTATCTAGCAGCGTCCAGGCACTGACCGTGTCGTTAGCGCGAGCAGGGGTGAGGCGAACATTTTCTCGTGCTGCGCTCTCTGTGCCAGCGTGATATGAAATTCTCTGGTGTCCCAGGAGTTGATGATGCACGAAGAGAGGAGCGCCGCGGCGGGAGAGCGAGCGGCCTTGCCGCCCCTGTCGGCGGCGGAGTGGGTGTTGCTGCTGGTGCTGGCGACGCTGCAGTTCACGCACAATCTCGATTACATGATCATGATGCCGCTCATGCCGTACTTCGAGCTGGAGATGCGCATTTCCCCGCAGCAATTTGGTTTCCTGGTCGCGTCGTATGCCTTCAGCGCCGGCGTGTCCGGTTTTTTGGCGGCGCTCTTCATCGATCGCTTCGATCGCAAACGCGCGCTGCTGGTTCTCTACGCTGGATTTACCCTCGGCACGTTGCTCTGCGCGGTGGCGCCGGGATATGTGTGGTTGTTGCTGGCGCGCACAGTGGCCGGGGCCTTTGGCGGCGTGGTGGCGGCCGTGGTGTTGGCGATCATCGGCGACGTGTTCTCCGACCGGCAGCGCGGCCGGGCCATGGGCATCATCATGACGGCGTTTTCCGTGGCCCTCATCGCCGGCCTGCCGATTGGATTGACGCTCGCCGACAACTACGGCTGGCGGATGGCCTTTGGCGTGCTGGCCGGCGCCAGTGCGGTGGCTCTGGTTCTGGCCGCGCGCATTCTGCCGCCGCTGCGCGGCCATCTGGCGCGCGGCCGAATCCTTGGCGCGGACCTATGGGCGGCGTTTACTCACCCCCTGCATGTGCGCGCCTATGTTCTCATGATCGCCCTGGTGTTCAGCACCTTGATGATTGTGCCGTATCTCGCCGATTATTTTGTCAAGAACGTGGGCCGGCCTGCGACCGATCTGCGCTGGGTGTATCTGTGCGGCGGGCTGAGCACTCTGGTGGCCTTGCCGATCGTCGGCCGCCTTGCCGACCGCTTCCCGAAGCTAATCGTCTTTCGGGTACTTGCCCTGCTCGCCATTATTCCTGCTTTGGCAGTGACGCACTTGCCGCCGGTGGCGCTGGCAACGGCCACGCTCGCGAGCGCGGCATTCATGGTGCTGACGGCCGGACGCATGGTGCCGGGGATGGCCATGCTGACGGCGTGCGCGCTGCCCCGTTATCGCGGCAGTTTTATGACCATCAACACCTCCGTGCAGCAATTGGCAGCCGGCTTGGCGGCCATCGCCGGCGGACTGATCCTGGGCGACACCAGGGCGGACGCCCCGCTGACAGGATTCCACTTTGTGGGCTATCTGGCGGCGGCGGCCATGGTGCTCAGTGTGATTTTGGCCGGCCGGCTGCGCCCGGCGGGCGCGGAAGCATTGGCGGCCGTCGATGTGCTGCCGAGCAGTCCCACCTTGCCGGTTGAAGAGACCGGAATCTCGGGAAAGAGTGCCGCGGCGGTCTGCGCGGAGTAGTGTAACCGTAACGGTCTGGCCCGGTGCATAAATAGCCAGAATAATCGGCATTGCGCCGCGTTCCGGGACGGCAAGACCGTGAAAAAACTGTACAATAGCAGCGTGAGCTGTGGCGTATCGGCCAGTCAAAAAGGAGCAGTGCATGGCGGAGAGCGAGACCCTTGCGGACTTTTCCGAGCAACGGCGGAAAGAAGTCTTTCAGGCGCTGGTCGAGCTGCAGGATGACGGCATGGCCGTGGCCGAATCGCGCGCCACCATCAGCGAGCGCTTTGGCCTGACCGACGCGCAGATCCGCCAGATTGAAGAAGAGGGCATGGACAACGAGTGGCCACCGCTGTAGCCGGATCGCGCTTCCAAAAGCAAACGGGGCACGGCTCTTAAAAGAGCCGCGCCCCGTTCGCTTTTTGGAATGGTCAATGGCAGAGCCTGTGCCACGAAATTCTAATACTCCCGCTTCTTCTTCCGGCCGGGTTCCGGCACGGGATATTTGCCGTCGGGGCCGGCGCGGACAGGGGCGGGCGAATCCATCTCGAACTTGTCCACGTCGGGCGCCAGTTCATGCTCGCAGTTGAGCATCTGATCGTGGCTGATGGTCTGGCCGGTGTGCGCCGCCATGCGGCCCATGGCGGTGACCAGGCTGGCCTCGGCGCCGCGGCGAACTTCGTTGTAGGGCTTGTCGTTGCGGATGGCGTCCATAAGATCGTTCCATTCCACGCGATACGGGTTCGGCTCGTCCTTGGGACCGTGCCAGACCAGGTCGTCCTTGACATGCTTCTGCCCTTTGTACGTGCGGCACTTGGCCGGGCTATGCCCAGAGGCTGAGATAACCGCCGACCCCTTGGTGCCGTGCGCGTAACTGGCGAATTCTTGCCAGCAGTCGGGAATGTTCCGGCCTTCCAGCATGAACTTGGCGCCGTCGGCAAAGGTATATTCGACAGAGTAGTGATCGAAGTTCTGGTCGACGTAGTTGCCGCGGTACTGGCGGCCGCCGATGGCCTTGGCCTGGACGGGCCAGGCGTCTTTCATCCAGCAGCATTCGTCGATGTTGTGGATCAGGAAATCGCTGTAGCAGCCGCCGCTGGCCCAGAGGAAGGAGTGGAAGCGGTCGATCTGGTAGAGCAACTCGCTCATGCCCTCCGGCTTGGCGCGCGAGAACTCCTTGGCCTCCTGGCCGCGCACGCGATAGGCCCGCAGCAGCGTAATGTCGCCGATCTCGCCCGACTTGATGCGGTCGAACAGCTCCTTGCGCACGACGCAGTGCCGGCACATGAGACCGACGCCGACTTTGATATTGGCCCGCTTCTCGGATTCGTCGGCGAGGGCGAGCATCTTGCGGGTGCTGGGCCCGTCCACGGTGACCGGCTTCTCCATGAATACATGGAGGCCCTTCAGCAGGGCGTAGGTAAAGTGGACCCAGCGGAAGGCCGGCGGCGTGGCCAGAATCACCACATCGCCCGGCTTGAGGCAATCCATGGCGTGCTTGTACGCCTGGAAATCGACAAACTGGCGATCCTTGGGCACGTCAATTTGCTTGGCGAATTCCTTGTGCAAGTTTTTCAGGGTGTCGCCCGGCTTGTTCGGAAAGACGTCGGCCACGGCGACAAGCTTGGTCGGACCGAGCGTGGTGCTCAGGGCGTCGCCGGCGGCGCCGGTGCCGCGGCCGCCGCAGCCGACCAGGGCAATGTTGATGGTGTTGCTCTCGCCCGCGTGAACGTGGGGTAGTGCGAGCCCGGCCAGTGCCGAAGCCACGGCGACTTTGCCGGTGGTCTTCATTAACTCGCGACGCGACATTCCGTCTGGGTTAGCGTTTTTCACGGTAGATTTGGTCCTGTAAGAAGGTAGGTGGGAGGGTTAGGGCTGGTCTTTGCTAGTTTCTCGCTTTTGGGC
>DASZFN010000046.1:0-20926 GCA_035939715.1 Gemmataceae bacterium
ATCATTGCGCAGGCGAATGCGATCCACGGAGGCGGGTCCGTTCCTCCCCCTCTGACCAGCATGTTGCGCGACTTCGCCAGGCTTGGACTCGTTCGACAGGTCCACATCCATGCCTTTGCCCAGGATCACCATCGGTTGCGGTTTGCTTTCCAGATCCTCGATCTTGACTTCCATGTCGGTCCAAACTAGCTGGCGCGACTCGTCGTAGAAAAGTTGTCCCTCGGGAATGCGGAGATAAATATCATCATCATCCTGCTTGGTGCGGCGATTGTTGCTAAGCTTGATGTCGTCAACCAATTCGCCGCCAATAATCTTGCTGTTGCCGATGTCGTAGATTTTTTTCACCGGCTTCTCGAATTGAAGGATCGCCTCCTTGGATTGAACCGTGTTGATTTCCGGCCAGCCGGTCGGCCCACGTTCCTTGCGGATAATGGCCAGACTAAAAGGCTTCAGCGAAATGCGGCCGTCCGGCAACACCTTCGCGTCTTGAGTCGCCAGCACCATGCCGCGCGGTTGCAACTCCAGTTTGATCTTGTAGCCAAGCTCGGGACAAGCTTCGCCGAATGCGAGACGGAGTTGGCCGTTGGCGCTGTTCTCCGTCGCCTGGGGGGGAGGGGGGCCGCCACCACCACCATCATCTTCTCCATTGGCGACAGCTTCAATCGGCAGGTAATTGCTCGGTAGCGACGGCAAGCCGTCGATACCGCCCAGGAAAAAGGCGTACACCAGATACGCCCCGAAGAAGAGGACGAATCCGCCCGCGAGCAACAGGACGCGCTTGGGGGTCCACACGGTTACGGCCTTTCCCTATTCCAGGCTTTGGGTGCGCAGACGCTCGATAACCTTCTGCCACTGGCCCTGGCAGCCAAGGATCAACTCCATGGTCTCGCGGACGGCTCCGCGCCCGCCTGCAGCGCGTGTGACATAATGCGCATCCGCCCTGGCCTCGGGGCAGGCGTCGGCCACGGCCACGGCCAGGCCGCAATGACGCAGGAGCGGAAGATCCGGCAGGTCGTCGCCGACGCAGCAAACCTGCTCCGCGGAGAGCTGGGTATCGCGCAGGATCTGGCGATACGCCGCCAGTTTGTCGGCTGCTCCCTGGATCACCAGGCCTATCAGGAGCTCCGCGGCCCGGACGTCAACCACGCGCGAACTTCGGCCGGTGATGATCGCCGAGCGCTTGCCCAGGGAGTGCCAGAGTTTCAACCCCGAGCCGTCGCGCACGTGAAACTTCTTCAGCTCCTGGCCGGCGTCGCTGTAAATGATGCTGCCGTCCGTGAGCACGCCGTCCACGTCGAGCACCAGCAATTCAACGGCCCGGCAGCGGTCGGCAAGGGATTTCGCTGATTCGAGCATCGGCTGTGCGCCCGCAAAAAGCAAGCCTGCTTGAAGAACGCCGCTGTTTCCTGTGCCGGCCTGGCCCGCTCAGGCAACCTGGCTCATAGCTTCCGCCTCTTCGGCAGGCAGCAAACCCAGCACGTCCGTTATATCCAGTAATCCCACCGGCGTGCCCGCGGCATCGATGACCGGCAGTTCGCTGATGCGCTGGCGGCGCAAGATCTCGACCGCGTCCGCCACGCGCGTGCCCTGGGCGACCGTCATGGGATTGGGCGTCATGACTTCACAGATCGGCCGGTCGAGGGTAGCGTCGCGGCGCTGCTCGAAGAGCCGGGCCAGGTCGCTGTCGGTGAAGAGACCGCACAGCCGCCCGGCCTCATCGACGAGCATAACGGCGCCGGTCCGGCGTCCGCGGCGGCGCACGCGGGCGAAAACTTCCCGGACCGTCTCCGTGGCGGCGGCCAGCCGCAGCTCCGTGCCGCGCCGCATCACGACATCGACCTTGAGCAACTTGCGGCCCAGAGTGCCGGCGGGATGGAAACGGGCAAAGTCCTCATGCGTGAATTCGCGCATGCGGCTGAGCACAAACGCCAGCGCGTCGCCAATGGCGATCATGGCGGTCGTGCTGGTGCTTGGGGCCAGACCCAGCGGGCAGACTTCTTCGAGCGGTCCGAGAATCAGGGCGACATCCGAGGACGTGGCCAGCTTGCTGTTCTGCCGGCTGGTAAGCCCGACGAGCGCGCTGGCCAGGGCGCGCAGGGGGCCGAGCAGCTTGACGATCTCCTCGCTTTCGCCGCTGTAAGACAGGACCAGGATCACGTCATTGGGGTGGACCATGCCCAGATCGCCGTGCATGGCGCGCGTGGCATCGAGCACATAGGCGCGGGTGCCGGTCGAGTTGAATGTGCCGGCGATTTTCTGGCCGACATCAGCGGATTTGCCGGTGCCGGTGATACCGACGCGGCCGGCACAGTTATACAAAACGTCCACGGCTCGCAGGAAGGATTCATCGAGCCGTTGCGCCACCTGCTCCAGAGCGGCCGCCTCGCCACGGATGATTTGCCGGGCGTAGGCGAGCCGGTCGGCCGAGGGGCCGAGCAGCAGCGGTTCATGCACTTGCAACATTGGCGCGTCCTTGCGTGTCGCTGGGAAGCCGAGAGAGTAATTTCCGTCGCCTGAGCACCCTTCGGACGGCGGGCCCGTTTTTGGCCGCGTCTTGCGGCAAAACATAGCGACTATACCGGGATAGTCAGGAATTGCAAGCGCAGGCGTGGCGGGAGGTTTGCCTGGCCGCCGACAGCTTACCGCATCGGGCACGGCTTCACTGTCACCTGGCAAGTTTTGTGGCTTGCCGTTTTTCGCTTTTGCATCGGCCCCCTGGCTGCTATAGTCCTTGCCATCGCTCGGAATGGCATCAGGTTTCATGAAAGGAGAATGAGCAATGTCCATGTACATCGGTGAGGCGCTGGTCGGCGAAGGCAACGAAGTGGCCCATATCGATCTGCTGATCGGCACCAAGGACGGCCCGGTAGGAAGCGCTTTTGCCAACGCCCTGGCGGATCAAAAAGCGGGGCACTCGAACCTGCTGGCGGTGCTGGAGCCGAACCTTGTGTGCAAGCCGGCCACGGTGCTGATCACCAAGGTCACCATCAAGGGCGCCAAGCAGGCCGTGCAGATGTTCGGCCCGGCGCAGAAGGCGGTGGCCAAGGCCGTCGCCGACAGCGTTGCGGGCGGCGTCCTTCCCAAGGATCAGGCCGAAAACCTGGTGATCGTGTGCGGCGTGTTCATTCACTGGGACGCCAAGGACGACGCCAAGATTTACCAGTACAACTACGAGGCCACCAAGCTCTCCATTCAGCGCGCCATGAAGGGCGAGCCGAAGATCGATGAGGTTCTTGCCAAGAAGGAAACGGCCAAGCATCCGTTTTATAAATGAGTCTCTGGTTTGGCGTAGGGCAGGTTTTTAACCTGCCATGATCGGCCCGGCAGGTTGAAAACCTGCCCTACGCGCAAACGGCCGGAATGTACAGCGATGGAAAAGCGCAAAATCCTTATCCAGTTGGATAGCGACCCGCAGGCGAGCGTCTTTGATCGCGTGGTGGCCATCGACGCCGGCGTCGATGAAGTGTTCAGCTACGGCGGCGTCAAGCCGGAGCAAGTCCGCGGCATGGTTCACGGGGCCATCTTCACGCGCGGCGCGAAAAATCTCGAGAACACGGCATTTTTCATTGGCGGCAGCGATGTGGCTGCCGGCGAACGATTATTGGACGAGGTCAGGCAGCACATGCTGCCGCAGTTCGGTCTGCGCGTGTCTGTGCTGCTTGACGCCAACGGCGCCAATACCACGGCGGCAGCGGCGGTGCGTGCCGCGGCCCGGCATCTCAACCTGAACGGCGTCTCCGCCCTGGTGCTGGGCGGCACAGGTCCCGTTGGCCAGCGCGTGGCGCGTCTGCTAGCAAAGCAGGGAGCTGAAGTGCGCGTCGGCTCCCGGCAGCGCGACCGGGCCGGCGCTGTTTCTGATGCCATTCGGGCGAAAGTTAGCAATGCTCGTCTCGAGCCAGTCGCTGCTGGCTCTCCAGAAGAAGTGCGCGCGGCTCTGGCCGGTCGCACGCTGGTGTTCGCCGCGGGCGCCGCCGGGGCTCTGTTGCTGCCGAAGGCGGCACGCGCCTCGGCCTCTAGCTTGCGTGTGGCGATTGATCTAAACGCTGTCCCGCCGGCCGGCATTGAAGGCTTCGAAGTTACGGACAAGGCGAAGGAGCGCGATGGCCTTACCTGCTACGGCGCCATCGGCGTCGGCGACACCAAGATGAAAGTCCACAAGGCGGCGATTGCGCGACTTTTTGAGAGTAACGATCAGGTCCTGGACGCGGAAGAAGTGTATGCCCTGGCAGCCGCGCTGCCGTAGGTTCCCGAAGACAATCCAGTCTTGATGGCGCGTTGTTTAACCCGGAGCCGGCGGCGACGGCAAGGAGATGCGAAGCTACCGTCGCCGTTGGCTCCGGGTTAAACGATCTAGCGCTGACCATCCATGCCAGAAATTGACAAAGCACTATCGCTGTGGCGGCCGCGCGGCGGCGCCTGGGCCTGTCTGGCGGACGCGTTTCTGGATGTCTGTTTCCAGAACGCCGTAGACGTTCTCGTGCTGCTGCACCGCCATGTGCAAGGCGCCCAGCAGCCGCTTGGCCGTGAAGTAGTTGACCACCAGCCGATGGGTGAGCTTGACCGGCTCATTGGCCACCGGGGTCATCGAGGTATTAAGACCGAAATCGAGCACCAGCTCTTCCGGAGTGCCGGTCACCCGGCAGAAGTTCGCATAAGCCGTGGACAGCGCCGTGGAATCCACGGAAAACTGCGCCGGCTGCTGTGCCTGCGCTGGGGGCTGCGGTTGGCCTTCCAGACCCCTTTTGGGTTCATCCGCCATGAAACTTTCTCCTTCGTCTTACGATTGACCAAAACAACAGATCACAAAGCCGGCAACGCCGGCTTTACCATTTTGCTAACCGTCGGCCATTGGCGTCTTGCGCACAAGCTTCTATTGTATGTCCGGGTCCAGACGATTCAGGGACGCGCCGCTGGAATTTTTGAAAGATTCTTGCGTTACAATGGCAAGGCTCGGAAATGTCTGCTTTGCTTGTGCGTCTTAACAAAGCTCGCGGAAGCCTGCCATGAATCTGCAATACGTGATCGCCGACACGTCGTCCGTCTTCAGCCCCGGTCTTGTCTTCTACAAGGACCTGATTCGGCGCAACATCGCCGAGGCGATTCGCATCGCAGGGAGCCCCGCCCGGCTTCGGCCACATGTGAAGACGCACAAGACGCGTGAGATCGTGCGCCTGCAAATGGAGGCGGGCATTGTCAAGCACAAATGCGCGACCATTGCTGAGGCGGAATTGCTGGCGCAGTGCGCTGTGCCCGACATTTTTCTTGCTTATAACATGGTCGGCCCGAACTGCACGCGGCTGGCAAAGCTGATCCGCAACTATCCCCGAAGTCAGTTCTCCGTAACCGCGGACCACCCGGTGGAACTGGAAATGCTTTCTGCGGCCATGGTTGCCGCAGGCCAGCAGGTAGAGGTGATCCTGGATATTGATGTTGGGCAACATCGAACCGGGATTGCGCCGGGCGAGGCGGCAATCCGGCTGTATGAAATGATCGGCAAAATGCCCGGCCTGACACCCGGCGGCCTGCAGATTTACGATGGCCACAACCACCAGGAAAGCCGGTCCGAACGCGAGGCCGCCGTTCAGAAGCTTCTCCGGCCGGTCACGGAGCTGCGCGATCAGCTTATCAGGCAGGGGCATAAGCTGCCGCGCCTTATTTTTGGCGGCACACCGACCTTCCCGATCTACGCAACGCTGGACTTACCCGGCCTGGAATGCTCGCCCGGCACGTGCGTGCTTCACGACCATGGCTACGGCAGCCGCTTCGCCGACCTCGGTGGTTTCATTCCGGCGGCCCTGGTCCTTACGCGCGTGGTCAGCCGGCCGACTCCCACGCGCGTCACCATGGACCTTGGCACGAAATCGATTGCCAGCGATCCGCCGGCGGGCAAGCGCTGTATCCTCCTGAACGTGCCGGACTATGAGCCCATTCTGCAGAACGAGGAACATTTCGTCATCGAAACTCCGCACGCCGCTCAGTTTCGGCCCGGCGACGAAATCTTCGCCATGCCCACCCACATCTGCCCGACCTGCGCCTGGCACCGTCAGGCCTATGTGGTCGAGAACGGCCGCGTCACCGGAACGTGGGATATTATCGCCCGCGATCGCGTGTTAACCATCTGACTCGGGCTGGAGCCATTTATCCAGGGGCAGGCCGAGTTCATGCCATGCCTCAGGCAGCGGCGCTGCCAGCGTCATCGGCTCGTAGCGGATGGGATGCAAGAAGGTCAATTTGTAAGCGTGCAGGGCGATCATGCGTTCGCGCGGCAGTTCAGCAGGCGGGCCAAACGACAATTGCGCGCCGTACAACACATCGCCCCGGATCGGCCAGCCCCGCGCCCCCGCCTGTACGCGAATCTGATGCATGCGTCCGGTTTCAGGATGCAGTTCGAGCAGCGTGCAGCCCGTTCCGGAACCAAGACAACGATAGCGCAGCAGCGCATACTTGGCCCCAGCGGCAGCGGCGTCCACGCGCTCGGAGCGAGACTCTTCCGGCAATTTGCGCAGCCAGTCTTCCCAGATTCCTTCCGTCGGGCTTACCTGGCCTTCGACAAGGGCCAGGTATTCTTTTTTGACCTGGCGTGTCTGGAATTGCTCAGCGAGCCGCTGAGCTGCTTTGGTGTTCCGGGCAAACAAGACCACGCCGGACACCGGTCGATCGAGACGATGGGGAATGCCGAGGTAGACGTTTCCCGGCTTGTGGTAACGCTCCTTCAGATAGGACTTCACCTGAGCTTCCAAAGTAGGGATGGGCCCGGTCGGAGTTTCCGCCGCCACTCCCTGCGTCAGCAGGGGCGCGGGCTTGGCCACGGCGAGGCAATGATTGTCTTCGTAGAGGATGCGCAGAGACGCACCGCTCACCCCCTCAGCCATTCCCCATCTCCGGTACGCCCGGCGCGGCGCTCGCCTTGTTGAGCTCATGCCTCAAATAGTCGAGCGCTTTCTCGAGCGTGCGATCCACGAAAGGCTTGCCATGCTTATCGCGCTCCTTGGCAGCTTGCGGCTTGGGCGGCAGGGCGCCGCCCTTGTCGCGCACGATGTCGCGGTCGCGGCGGTGTTCCAGGTAATCGTAGCGCTCCTCTTCCGTGAGTTTCACCTCAAAGCCATCGTCCGGTTTCACGCCCCACTCGTCCGCCTCCTTGCTGTCCGGAAAGCGGTGGATATTCTTGCCGCTGGGCCGCTGGTAGCTTGCCGTCGTCAGCTTGAGGGCGCTGGTGTTGCCTTCCACCTTGATTATATTTTGCACGCTCCCTTTGCCGTAGCTGCGTTCGCCGATGACGACGGCGCGTTTGTGGTCCTGCAAGGCCGCGGCCACGATTTCGCTGGCGCTGGCGCTCAGGCCGTTGATGAGCACCACCATCGGGCATTCCTTGACCGACGTGAAGATGCCCCCCTTGCCGTTAGCGTCGTAGGCCTCTTCCGGCTGGTTACGGCCCTGCGTGCTGACGATGCGGCCCGAGGGCAGAAACATGCGGCCAATATCGACCGCGGATAACAGCAAGCCGCCCGGATTGGTGCGCAGGTCGAGAACGAGGCCATGAATTCCCTCTTTCTTGAGCCCGGTCAACACGGCACGCACCTCGCCTGCCGTGCGTTCCGTAAACGCCAGCAAGCGGATATAGGCGATCTTGCTGGATGGATCGAGCATGAATTCCCATTCCTTGCCGTCGTCCGGTTTGCGGAGGTCGCCGAGGACGGTAGGCACCTGGATCTTGGCGCGGGTCATCTTGATATCGACCGGGTCGCGGGAGTTGGTGTGCTGAACCGTCAGGGTGATGTCCTGGCCCGGTTCGCCCGTTATGAGATCGATGGCGTCGCTCAGGCGCATGCTCTCGGTGGATTTGCCGTCGATCTTGAGAATCACGTCCCCGGCCAGGACGCCCGCGTCATAAGCCGGCGTGCCCACCATGGGGCTGAAGACAATCAAGCGGTTGGGACGCGCGCGATCCGTGGAGATTTGAATGCCGACGCCGCCGAAGGTGCCCTTGCTGCTGAGGACGAAGCGCTTGTAGTCCTTGGCGTTGATAAAGCTCGAATGGGGATCGAGGCGCTCGAGGCCTCCGTTGATCATGTCCTCCACGAGCTGGCGCTTGGCCGCCGGGTCGAGCGGCCGGACGTATTTGCCCTCGACCTCTTTCATGACCTCGACGACAAGGCTTACCAGGGTGTAGTCCTGGTCCTGCTCGTGCGTGGGGGCGCTGCGCGACACGGTATAGCCAAGCAGAAAAACACCCGCAATGCCCAGAAACCAGGCAAGGTTCCGACGTGGCATGAGATTAACTCCTCCGGACGGACTCGAAAATGCCGGCAGAAGATTATACCGGTTCGTCGAAATCGGCGGGAGACAGTTTGGGTTCCTAACCGTCCTTTGGCTTTACAAATTCTCCATCAACTTCGCGAAATAATTCTCCAGGGCGTCCCATTCTGCGCTGCTTAACGATCCGCTTTGTTGTGCTTCTTATGCGTTGGCAGAACGGCTCCCCGGCCGGTTAATTCCCGGTGTGTTGCCGCCGCCGGCCAAATCCGTCGGGTAGAGTTCAATCGGAAAATCGGGCGCGCGCCCGCCATCAGGAGGATGGCAGGGGCAGTTCGCCCCGGGCTTCAATGAAGAAAACAGCACGCCATGAAGAAAATTCTTGTCATTGCAATTCTGGGGCTGGCCGGACTTGGATTCAGCGTCGAACAGGCCTCTGCCGGTCATATCCTGGGCTGTCTCTGCTGCAAAAAATGCTGCGTGAAGATGTGCGCCAAGCAGTACAACGCCTTTAGCCCGTACTGCCTGGACAGCCTGTCCGGCTGCATTCCGCTGGGTGGCTTCGCGGGCAACGGCGGCGGCTGCGGCCCTGCCTGCAACTACGCGGACGGCGGCTTCGCCATGGGCCAGTTGCCCGCTCCCGGCGACGTCGGCTCTCAGGCTTACATCATGCCTGGCATGAACCCCGGCATGAACCCTGGTGAAAACATGCAACCCTTGCCCGCCATGACGCCCGGCATGGCCAATCCGTATGGCTTCCCCGGCAATTATTACCCCACCATCATGGCCCCCACGCCGCTGCCTGGCCCCGGCCGCTAAGTGAGAGGTCCAGAGAAGAGCGAAGGCCCGCGAGCAAATTTCTCGCGGGCCTTTCTGCTTTACGCGTCCATCCCGATGGATCCGTTACGCCATCACTTCAGCGCGCGGACGGCGGCGTCTCCCAGAGCATGCCAATCACCAGAAAGCCCGAGGATAGGCCCAGCGGAATAACTCCCTCGGCGCGATGCATGGCGGCCAGGATTCCGCTGGCACCCAGAAAGAGCAACGTGGCAATGAACAGGCAGCGGCCCAGGAACACCAGGCCTTGCCGGCGGCTGGTGCGTACCCAGAGAATCGACCAACAGCCGAGAATCAAGCCGATGAGGGTAAGAACCAGGAAGCCGATTTCGAGATTCGCCAAGGTCCGGTTCCTCCATGAACCAGGGGAGAAGGGGCCAGCGCAGGAGCAGGATAAATAGCGAACCTGGCGAGCGCTGTAAAGGCCATTCATTAAATCGGCGGAGCGGCAAGCGCCTGCCGGCCTGCCAACTTTTCCTTGAGGCGCTCAGCATAGCCAGTGCTTCCTTGCGGGTATTCTCACCGCGTGATTTGCCGCGCAGCATGTTGGCCAGTTCTTCCAGCCGGTCCTCCTCGCCGAGCAGATCGATGGTTGTGGTCGTACGCTGACCATTGCGAAGCTTGCGAATGGTTCACTGGTGCGGCGCATAGCTGGCAACCTGAGGCAGGTGCGTCACGCAAATGACCTGGTGCGTTCATCAGGGCATCGCCGTATGACGGGCGAAGGCCGCCCTCCCCAGACAGCCTCCACGGATGAGTAACTGGCGGCGAACAAGATTGCCGACCGTGGCTGTCAGAATTCAAAAGCAAGAAGGTTGTTGCCAAGCCCGGGATCCTGGCTGCCTGGCAACAACCTCTGCACGATCATCGGGGCCAACCAACCTTAATAGGTCAACTTCGCGGAGCCGAACGTGGTGATGCTGGTGGACGACGTCACGCTTGGTGTAAGCGGTGAGGTCTGGGTCCCCGCGGGTTGCAAGCTCTGGATCACTGCCGTCGGGTCAACCACGGCCATGGGCTGAATGGAAATATTCATGCTGTTGCCGCTTCCATTTGCATAAGAGACCGTGATCCCGACGAATCCGACAACGTTGTAAGTGGCACCCTGCCCGGTACCGGACGCGGCAACATAGGAGCTGCCGCCGAGCAGGGTCGAAAGCAAGCTCGCAGAGCTGTTCGGATATTGAGCGGCCTTGAAGATAGGGATCAACAGCGGTTCCCCTATCTGGGACGCGAAGTCGTTCGTGAGAGTGCTCTTGAGGCCCGGCCCTACTTTCCAGGCCTTGGGACTGTTCATGGACACGGGCAGCAGGTTGTTATTGAGCAGATAGCTGATGTCGTTGGGCGTCTGGCCGTCGTCGATCCAGTTGCGGAACGCCGGCGCATTGTTCTGCGGCGGGCCGGTGTCAATCAGGCCAAAACTGCCGGGGGTGTTTGTCGTGGTCGGGTATACTTGCAACTCCGGAAAACCATTGTTGACGTTGGTGTGAATGGTCCCGTCGGGCGAAATACCGGTCGCATAGAACTGGTCCCAAACCTTGTAGTCGAGAGCAACCGGTAAAATGTGTGCATCTACGCCAGGAATCACCTGCAACGAGGAAACGCTGCCGGAGTAAATCGTGGCCCGCGCCTTGGCTTGCAGGTCAATCGTTTGCATGCCCAGAATGCCGCCAAAGAAAAGCTGCAACGGCGTATTGGCGGTTTCGTCGCGACGGACGGTCACTTCGATGGTGTTGGGAAACCCGGCGTACGGATACGTGAAGTTGCCGTTGGCGTCCGTGAAGCCGAAGTGCACGTCCCGGTCCAGCAGAGTGATACTGACGTTGCCCGCCTTATTCAAATAGGCGAACTTTTGCGCAGTCGCCATGGGCGAGCCGGTGGTATTGCCGGTCGCGCTCGCCAGAATCGTTGACTGGATGAGCTGCCCGGGCATGTTGTACTGGACGTAAAGTTCCTGTAATTTCTCGGCGCCGGCCAGGGCGGCCGAGTCGGCGGTGCTCTGCAGGTCGGTCTTGACCAGGACCATGTAGCCGGCGTCAATAGAAAACGCCAGCATGCCCAGGATGGGGATCAACAGGATGGCAAACAGCGGGACGATGGCCCCGCGCCGACGGCTGTGGCTGGCGTGAAGATTCATGGCTTGATACAACTCCTGCGGTGGGAACGGGAAGCACTGAGCGAGCGCCGTTGCGCGCGGACGGCCAGCGCATCCCATCCGGGGCCATTGGTTGGTCTTCTGAAAGAGGGAGTTCTTAGCAGAACCGGTCAGGTAGGCTTAATTCCGAGCACTTCAGGGGGGGCTGATCCGTGCATTTGAATCCTAGTTCACGAGTTGCGCCCTGGCAAACAAAATTCGCGGCGAAGGAATCTCCTGACGTAGTTTGCGGGGTTGCGCGGAAACCCATGACTAGGTCTTAATCAGTCTTTTCCCGCGGCTATGCAACTTTCCCCACTCCTCTCCTTTGGCATCGCCATCGCCATCTGTTCCCGTTGACAAACTTTCCTTGAACTTGCATATACCAGCCTCGCTCTTGGCCCATTGGGTGGGCTGGAATTGTCGCTCGCGTACCAAGCAGCTATCGTGGCGCGCGCGCAAAAGAAATAACGAAAGGCGCTGCGGATGTGCGACACACACGCCCGCCCAGTCCAGTGGGCTACAAGTTCCAGGCAGTGGACGGAAATGATGCCAGCTTGGGGCTGGGCCCTGGCGATCGTTATGGGGGTTCAGACGGCCGTGGCCGCCGTCTTCCCGGTGCTGCCCGAGGAGACCTATCACTGGAATTTCGCCCGCCACCTGGATTGGAGTTATTACGATCATCCCCCCATGCTGCCCTGGGCCATCGCGCTGGGCCGGCTGTTCTTTGGAGATACGGCCGCCGGCATTCGCCTGGTGCCGCTGCTGTTCGCCCTGGGCACTTCGTGGTTGCTGGCACGGTTGGCGCGGCGCTTCTATGGTGAAACGGCAGCCACCTGGGCGGTGCTGCTGTACGCGCTGCAACCGGCTGCCTTTTTCGTCGGCGGCTGGGGTTTTCCCGACGCACCGGTGCTGTTCTTCTGGATGCTGACCTTGACCTGGGTCTGGCGAGCGCTGGATACACATCGGGCGGCCTGGTGGCTCGCTGCCGGCGCGGCGCTGGGCGCCGCCATGCTTTCGAAATACACCGCGGCATTCCTGGTGCCTGCCGTTTTCCTTTACCTGATTTTCTCAGCGCGCGACCGGCACTGGCTCGTCACGCCCTGGCCGTACCTGGCGGGCGTCTGCTCCTTGATCGTGTTCGCGCCGGTCATTTACTGGAACTGGACGCACGATTGGGTCTCGTTCCGGATGCAGAGCACCGACCGCTTTCAGGCTGCCGACAGCGTCAGCCTGCGCTATGGCCTTCAGTCCACCGCCGAGCAATGGCTATTTGTTTTGCCCCTAACCTTGCCGCTGGCCGTGGTGGCGCTGCGGCGGCTGCTACGCCTGGCGCAGCCGGCGGAGCAGTTCCTGTTCTGGTCGTTCGCGCCCATGGCCCTGTTCTTCTTTCTCTTCGGCTGGACGCCGAGCTGGCACCTGCTGTGGTCATTGCCGGCTTATTTGGCGTTGACGGTAGCCATGGCCGGCATCATGGCCTGGCGGCCCGGACGCGTGACAACATTTTATCGGCTTCATTGGCCCTGGTTGGTCGGCATGGAAGTCGTCACGCTCGCATTGCTCGTGCTGCATGCGACGTGCGTGCTGCCGGGGCTGCCGCCGTTGCGTGAGACCTACGGCTGGGAGGAGGCCGCCGAACTGGCCCAGGCGCTGCATACCACCTTGCCGCCAGGCAGCTTTTACCTGGGCGCCTGCGGCCGTACGTATCCTGCCGCGAGTCGGTTAGCGTTTCACCTGCGCAAGCCGGCAGAGGTCTTTGGCCAAAACTTGATCGGCCGGGAAGCCCTGCAGTACCGGTTCTGGTCTGATCCGCAGCGCCTGGCCGGGAAGGATGCGGTCGTGGTCGTGGAGGGGGGAGACCCCCTCGGGCAGGCGCGGGCTGCCATCGCACCCTTTTTCCAGACACTCGAGCCGTCGGTTGACCTGGTTGTCCCCAACAGGCAAGTCTGCTGGTCGAAGGCGCGCTCCCGGTTCGCTCTCTTCGTGGGGCATGGCTATCGCCCGCCGCTCGACCGCTCAGCCCTTACCATAATCAGCCACCAGAACGCTCCGCAGTAAGATCGGTTGACTGCTTTTCCGGGTGCCCGCCATTCGCTATGCTCAGGGCAGACGCCTGCACCATTGCGCGGGAGCGGAACGGCCATGACGGATGCGAAAAGCGGACAGACGCCTGGGCCTGGCGAACTCATCGATTGGGTTCGGGATGCGCGGCAGCGAACGCTTGATCTGGTTGCCGATCTCTCGGACGATCAGCTTATCGTTCCGCATCTGGCAACGGTGAATCCGTGGCTTTGGGAAATCGGCCACGTGGCCTGGTTTCAGGAAAAGTGGCTGCTGCGGCGCTCGGCAACCAACCTGTCCATACGCCCGGATGCGGATGCGCTCTACGATTCCGCGGCCGTGCACCACGACTTGCGCTGGCACCTGCCGCTGCCCGGCTGGGAAGAAACAATCCACTACATGACGGAAGTGCGCGACCGTGTCGTGGAGCGCTTGCTGCGGCCGCACTTGAGTCCGGAAGACATTTATTTCACGTTCTTGACCGTCTTCCATGAGGACATGCACACCGAGGCGTTCACGTACACGCGGCAAACGCTTGGCTACGCCGCTCCTCGTCTTGGCGTGGCTAGTTCTTCGGATAACGAAGCTGCGAAAGAAGGAATACGTCAGCCTGTTGCGCGGTCCAATTATGAAGATGCCGCGATTCCGGATGGCATCTTCGAACTCGGCGCTACGCGCGATGAGCCGTTCGTTTTCGACAACGAGAAATGGGCGCATCGCGTCGAGATCCGGCCTTTCGCCATTGGCCGAGCCCCTGTCACGCAGGCGGAATTTGTCGCCTTCGTGGAAGACGGCGGCTATCGTGACGCGCGTTGGTGGAGCGAAGCAGGCTGGCGCTGGCGGGCGGAGGACACGGCGGCACATCCTGTGTACTGGCGGCGCGAGGGGCCGGGAAAATGGTGGCGGCGCGATTTCGACCAGTGGCGGCCCCTGGAGCCCGAACATCCTGTGATACACGTCAACTGGCACGAGGCGGAAGCGTACTGTCGCTGGGCGGGGCGCCGCTTGCCGACGGAAAGCGAATGGGAAGCTGCCGCTGGGGCCATACCCAATCCTGCGGGCCCAGGTCTTGGCCGCGGCAAACGCCGCTTTCCCTGGGGAGCGGAGCGCCCCGCGGCCCGGCATGCGAATCTCGATTGGCGCGCCATGGGTTGTGTAAATGTGGACCGCTTCCTGGACGGCGACAGCGCCTTCGGCTGCCGGCAGATGATCGGCAACGTCTGGGAATGGACGGCCAGCGATTTTCTGCCCTATCTGGGTTTTGTCGCCGATCCGTACAAGGAATACTCCGCACCGTGGTTCGGCACGCACAAGGTTTTGCGCGGCGGTTGCTGGGCGACGCGCTCCCGCCTGTTGCGGAACACCTGGCGCAATTTTTACCGCCCCGAGCGGCGCGATGTGTGGGCGGGGTTTCGCACCTGCGCGCTACGGGCATGAAGATCCTAATTATCACACCGGCCGCCTCCGGCTCGCGCAAGGGCAACCGCGTGACTGCCCTTCGCTGGGCCCGCTTGTTGCGCGGTCTGGGACATCGCGTTCTGATCCGCCAGGAATACCGCCGCGAACGTTGCGACATCCTGGTGGCACTTCACGCGCGGCGTAGCTTTGGGGCGGTCTCGGACTTTCGCCGCGACTTCCCTGGCCGCCCCCTGATCCTCGCCCTGACGGGCACGGATCTCTACGGCGATATTCACACCGATCGGAACGCGCGTCAGGCGCTGGAAATGGCATCGCGCCTGGTGGTGCTGCAGGCGCAGGGCGTGGCGGAACTGCCGAAGCGCTTGCGTTCGAAAACGCGTGTCATCTACCAATCGGCGGTGGCGCCCCGAACGCGTAGACCGCCGCGCGCCGGGCTCTTCGAGGTGTGCGTGCTCGGCCATCTGCGTCCGGTAAAAGATCCCTTTCGGACAGCGCTGGCGGCGCGGCTGTTGCCGGCCTCCTCCCATGTGCGCGTACTTCATCTAGGCGCTGCCTTGAGCCCTGCCATGGCAAAGCAGGCTCGTGAAGAGGAGACTGTCAATCCCCGCTACCGCTGGCTGGGCGACCTGCCGCGCTGGCAAGCGCTAGGTGTCCTGACGCGCAGCCGGCTGCTCGTGCAAACGTCCCGGCTTGAAGGCGGCGCCAATGCCATTTCGGAGGCGATTGCGGTTGCCGTGCCGGTGCTGGCGTCGCGTATCCCGGGCCAGGTCGGCATCCTGGGCGCGGATTATCCTGGCTACTTCCCTGTCGAAGACACCAAAGCCCTGGCGGCCCTGCTGCGCCGCGCCGAGACCGATGCCGGATTCCACAAGTTACTCCAAGCCTGGTGCCGACGCCTGCGGCCGCTGGTCCAACCCGCCCGCGAATCGGCTAGCTGGCGTAGCTTGCTGCGGGAATTAACTTGAGAGATGCCGCTCTTTCTGGCCAACGGTGTACACATCCGGGTTCCCTTAGAGATGACCTACTGCTCAGCCTGGAACGCCAGCCCCGAGGAAATGCGCATTGCCGTCGACACGGGCGAATTACCGGAAAGCGACGCTGAAGAGGAATAGCCGGGGGTGCATTCCCGTTTGTGTGCGCTCGAGTCGTTTAACCCGGAGCCAGCGGCGACGGCGGAGCTGGCAGCGCCGCGCCGTCGCCGCTGGCTCCGGGTTAAACAACCGGCCTTGCAAGGCGGAATTTGCTTTACCCAGCCGCCGCCGGGGCTACAATCTTCGGTGGGCGCGTTTGCCTGTCCTCAGCCCAAGCAACGGGGAATAGTTGGCGCATGAGGATGCAGCATGGCGTTCACCGCGGAATGTTCATTTTGCCGCCTCATGCTGGAAGGCGTTCCGGACGAAGCGCACGGCGCCAGCGTCGAGTGTCCGCGCTGCAAGAACCGGTTTACCCTGGCGGCCATGATTCAGCCACGCAAGGCGCGGCGCCGGCTGGCCAAAGCGGGCGTAGCGGGCACCGCCGCACGTCTAGAATCTAGCGCTGTGGCTGCCCTCGACGCGAAAGCCCCTTTGACCGCTTTGGTCTCCTGGCTCGGCCACGCCACGTCAGGGAATGAGCATCCCCGCCAGGCTAGAGCTGCCATCAATCACCTGGGTGTGCTTTCCTTTTTCTTTGGCACATTCAGTCTCCTCTTTGCCTCGCTTCCGACCTTGACCTGGCTGGTTCTGCCCATGGCGGCGACGGGCGTGTTTCTGGGCAGCCTCGGGTTGCTGGTCCGATCCGCACGTAACAGCGGCGTTGGCCTCCCAGGCGCCGGTCTGGCGGTCAGTGTGCCGGTCATGCTCATCGCGATTTTCTGGCCGGATGTACTCGGTCTCCCTGGCCGCGCGCCTGAGAGCAAGCCGTCCGCCGGCACTCAGACCGTATATCACTTCGCCAAGGGGAGCGTCCAGCATGAAGCGCCCCGCAAGAACGAATGGATCGATGCCGGCGAGGAGGCCATTCAACAAAACGGCATGCGCGTGCGCGTGACGGCGGTGCTGGTCAAAGCCGTCGAGCTAAAGGACGGCCAGGGCCGGCGGCGGCCGGGAGAGATCTGCTTGCTCGTCAAGCTCCGCGTCAGCAACGCGAGCGTGGACCGGCGCGTGGATTATGGCAGCTGGGGTGAATCCCCCGACAAGGAGCAGAAGACCATGCCGCGGTTGACAGATGACTCCGGCAAGGAATATCGGTTGCAAAAATTCGAGCCCGGCTGGACGATCGTGGGCCACGTGCCCAAGGCGTCGCTACCAACCGCGAAATGGGTGGATGATGTGCTCGTCTTCCAGTCGCCAGCGCGGGGCATTGCCTACCTGCGCCTGGAACTGCCCGGCGCCGCCGTCGGCCTTGCCGGCAAGTTCCAATTTGAGATCCCGCGGCGAATGATTTCGTTTCCCTAGTGGAGATTGCCATGCCTTCCCTCAAGTCCGGACGTCGCCGTGCCGCGTTCACGCTGATCGAATTACTGGTGGTCATCTCGATCATCGCGCTCCTGATCGGCTTGCTCTTGCCGGCGGTGCAGCGGGCGCGCGAGGCGGCCAATCGCATTAGCTGCGCCAACAACCTGAAGCAAATCGGCCTGGCCATGCATCTCTACCATGACGCGCAGGGCACGCTGCCTTCCTTCTCGCGGGACGGCGACGATGCGACAACCTGGTGCGTTCTGATTCTGCCTTACCTGGAACAAGAGAATCTTTTCAGGCAGTGGAATTTCGCGCGCAGCTATTACGAACAAAGCGACCTGGCGCGCCTCACCCAGGTAAAAACCTACTTCTGCCCCACGCGGCGCTCGCCCAGCACGACACCAACCGCCAGCATCGCCGGGGATCAGCCTTCGTGGCTTGATCCTGCCCTCTACGTGAATGTCCCGGGTGCACTGGGAGATTATGCCTGTTGTATCGGCTCCTGCGGCCACCACTGAGGGGGCGGCCAAACCGACGGGGCATTCTTCCAGTTAGGAAGTCAAGGCGTTCGCTTCGCGGAAATCATCGACGGCCTGAGCAACACCCTGCTGGCGGGCGAGAAGCACGTGCCGCTCGGTCGCTTCGGCATCGGTTGGCTGGACAGCTCGATCTACAACGGCAACTACACGCCGCCCACGTGCCGGGCGGCCGGTCCCGATTCCCCGCTGGCCACCTCTCCCCTTTACGATGAAGCGGAAAAGCTGACCGTCTTCGGCAGCTACCATCCGAGCTTTTGCCAGTTCGTCTTCTGCGACGGCAGCGTGCACCTGCTGCCCGTGACTATCGATCTGAAGGTCCTGGGTCGGTTGGCGTGCCGGAATGATCGGCAGCCGATACCGGATTATTGAGCCAGGTTGCCCTTCGAGACGAAAGAAGCGACAGCAACTGTCGGTAGGACGCATCTTTGGGGCATGGTGGTTGGCCGGTATCTAGCAGGCGGATCATGATCGACTGCGGGCCCGGTCCGCCTACAGCCACCGCACTCCGAAGCGGCGCTCAATGCGGTTTTTCATGAGTTCACGGAAGGGAAGGTCGGTAGGGATGAATGACTTGTCGTACAATCCACGCTTGTCAAACTTCGCAGCAATGCAATTACCATCTTCATCGCGCCAAATGGCCGCTACAGGCGGGCCGTGTCTCATGATAAGGGCAGGAATAGTCTTCTCGTAGGCATCGCTGTCAATGAAAAAGACTGTGTTGCCTGCGAAAGCAGCATTGAATCCTGGGACAAACCAGCGGTGTTTCGGTGCGCCATGAAATACTTGTTCCACCTTGTCCAGCGACCAGCCGAATTCCAGCTTGTCGCAATTCGCTTGACTAATGCCACCTTCCCCGACCGGCACCACTAGATATCCGGCCGCGACAACCGCGAGCAGGAGCAGCACCCCAAGGACTGAGCGCCGACTGAGAAATCTTCTCATGGTGGGGATTGTACCCCTAGCTACGGATGGGGAGCAAGAGCGCCAGCCCGCGGAAAGCAGATGCTTTCGACCGGCTAGCATGCGCAGCAAGGCGACCGTCGCAACACGGTGACGTCCAACTATTGGTAGGACGGATTGGCAATCCGTCCCACCAGCTTAGCGGTCGCAGCGCTTGATCATGGTGATCTCATTGCCGGTCTTGTTGTGATGCACCTCATCCATGAAGGTGCGAATCAGCAGCAAGCCACGGCCGCTGACGTTCTCCAGGTTGGCAGGATCGGTCGGATCAGGCAGGCTGGTAGGATCGAAGCCCCGGCCCTCGTCGCGGATAACGTAATAGGCTTCGTGGTGCGATTCCTTGGCGTAGACGTGTACCCGGCGGTCCTGGTAGGGCTCCAATTGGCGGCGTTCCTCGACCAGGGCAGAGTATTCCTTGTCATCTTTCTCGCGCAGCGAAGAGCTGATCTCCAGGTTGCCGTGATGGATGGCGTTGATGAGCGCTTCGCGCATGGCCACGGCGACGCGGATCAGGCCGTTCTCGTCGCAGAGCTTCATGCGCGTGAGATTATTCTCCAGGTGGCCGATCAAGGACGGAATCAGCGAAGCGTCGTTTTCCAGGACAAAGTGCGATTGTGTGTCGATCAGGCATTCCAGAAGGCGCTGCTGGCCCAGGTTCGCCTTGCTGACGCCAAGCACGCTGTCGATGGTTTCGGGCAGATCGCGCGCCAGGTTGCGCTTGGGGACATAGCTCGCCGCGCCGCGCTGCAGAGCGTGCACGGCCAGCTCCTCGCTGCCGTGCGCGGTCATGAGGATCACCGGCACGGCGGGGTACTTGCTGCGAATAGCCTCGACCAGCTCCAGGCCGTCCATCTCCGGCATTTGCATGTCCGTGATGACAACATCCGGAAGCTCCTGCGCCAGCGCATGCAGCGCTTCCTTGCCGTTCGTCGCCGAGCGCACGCTCAGGCCAATGTCCTTGGAAAGCAGCTTTTCCGCGCGCAGGCGGTCCACGGCGGAGTCGTCGACGACGAGTACGGTAGCCATGCTATTGCCTCCCGGCGGCTAATGCCAAACCCAAAATGTACACTTGCCCGGCTCTTAACAACCTGTTGAAAAGTGTCTGGAACCCAGGCCCAAAAAGCTCCAGCGCCTCATACGCCGAAGGCGTTCCACAATACAGCCCAGGGTCGCGCCAGCGCACCCTGGGGAAGGTGTACGTCCGGCCAACTACCCCGAAGGGGTTGCATAAGTGCCGGGATTCGCGTTGTGCAACCCCTTCGGGGTAAAGGCATCGGGCAAGGTCTCGCTCCCCAGGGTGCGCTGACGCGACCCTGGGCTGTGTTGTCCAACGCCTTTGGCGTAAAAAGCAATAGCATTTCTACAAAGCATTCCACACCTTTTTCAACAGGCTTTTAGCTGGAAACACGCGCGGTGAGCATACCGGCCAGAGCCGGCTTTAGTTGTTCGAGCGCGCTCTCCAGGTCTGCGAGCGCCTTGTCGGCGCCGATAAAGGTACCATTTCTGCCCAGGATTTCCAGTTTCAAAGCAGCGGCAAAGGCGCCGCGAGCGCCGAAGTTATCGACGCAACCTTTCAGGTTATGCGCGGCGCTGCGCAGCTGATTCGCGTCCGCGGCCCCCAGGGCTGCGTGGATCTCCTTCAGCAGACGAGGGCACTCGCGCAGGAACAGCTCGGCCAGCTCGGCAAGGAGCTCGCGATCGCCGCCGACGCGCTCCAGGGCAGTCTCCTCGTCGAGAACGCTCGGCGCTTCGACCTCTGCGGCCGAGTCGCTTGCCGGTTCCGGCTGCGCGGCCGCGACGCTCTCCACCTTGTCGAACAGCTCCTGAGCACGAATCGGTTTGCAGATGTAATGATCCATGCCGACGCTCAGGCAGCGCTCGCGGTCGCCTTTCATGGCGTAGGCGGTCATGGCGATGATCGGGATGTGCGCCCCGGTGAGCTTTTCTTGCTCGCGGATGGCGGTGGTGGCCTCCAGGCCGTCCATGTCGGGCATCTGCACGTCCATGAGGATGAGGTCGAAACGCCGGCCGCGCCACTCGGCCAGGGCCTCGCGGCCGTTGTTGACGACGACGACGCCATGGCCGCGTTTTTCCAGCAAACGTACGGCCAGCTTCTGATTCACCAGGTTGTCTTCCGCGAGCAGAATGCGCAAACGCCGGCTGTGCTGCGCCGGGCTGGGTTGGGGCAAGGCGTCCGGCTCGTCGGGAGGCAGCGGCATGCCGAGCGACTGCATGATCGCCTTCCAGAGCTCGGCCTGGCGGACCGGCTTGGTAAGACAGGCGGA
>DASZFN010000047.1:0-5812 GCA_035939715.1 Gemmataceae bacterium
GCTTTTGCAAGGCATTCCGTTGCAAAGCCCCATGCACACGTATCAGAATTAAATCTTGACAATAAAGTATTGACAAACTCCGGCCGAAGGTTACAGTATATTGAGATTCAATCTCAATAAGCTTTGCGCGAGACGTGAAGCTCGCTGGAGGTTGCCAAGGTGTTCGATCACGAGAAAATCCTGCCCCTGGAATTGGTGGAAGCGGGCGAATGGGCCGATGTGGAAGAGGTCACCGGAACCACGACCTGGGTGAATCGCCTCGCGGAGTTGGGCGTTCGCTGCGGAAGCAGGCTGCGCATTCTGCGCCAGGGAAGTCCATGCCTGCTTCAAGTGGACGGCACGCGTTTGAGCGTGCGCCGGGATTCGGCCGCTCAGATCCTGGTTCGCCCCGTAGCGGTTTAGAGTCCTGTTCCTATCGGGGCTTGTCCGGACAGGCCCTGTGCCCTCCTTCAGGGATCCGTTCTTCCCATGCCATCCCTGGACCAACTTCGCATTGGACAAATTGGCTACATCGAATCCGTCCGTGGAACGGACGCCATCGTTCAGCGGCTCTTCGAGATGGGCCTCCTGGAGGGGGAGCAAGTTCAAGTGCTGGGTTTTGCTCCGCTGGGCGATCCGATGGAAATCCGCCTCAATGACTATCGCCTGAGCTTGCGGCGCAGCGAAGCTGCCCGCGTGCTGGTGAAAATGCTCGAATAGCTCTCATGGTCGCACTGCGCACTGCAACTGTGGCCCTCGTCGGCAACCCGAATACGGGGAAGACCACGCTGTTTAACGCCCTGGCCGGCATGCGTCAACACGTCGGCAACTATCCGGGCGTCACCGTGGAGACCAAGAAGGGCCAGATGCGGCAGGCCGGGCAGACCGTCGATATCGTCGATCTGCCGGGCACCTACAGCCTGGCGCCGCGCAGCCCGGATGAAATGGTCGCCGTGGACCTGATCCTCGGCCAGCAACGCGGCGAAGCCCGCCCGGATGTGGTGGTCTCCATCGTCGATGCCTCAAATCTTGAACGCAATCTCTATCTCACCACGCAAACCCTTGAACTCGGCGTGCCCGTGGTCATCGCGCTCAACATGATCGATGTGGCCGAGCGCCAGGGCATGAAGATCGACGCGCGCCGCCTGGCCGAGCGCCTCGGCGTGCCGGTCGTGCCTACCCAGGCCAATAAAGGCCGCGGGCTGGAGCATCTCAAGAAGGCCATCGTGGCGGCGGCGGCCGAAGGGACTGTGCACGCCGGCGTGCCGTTTCCCGAGTCGTTTGAGCGCGAGGTTGCCGGCTTGCAGTCAGCCCTAGGCGATAGCGTGCCCGCCTATCTGGTGCGCCGGCTACTGCTGGACGCAGGTAGTTATACCGAGCAGCGCCTCGCCGAGCGCTTCGGCGGCGACCTGCGCGACCAGGTGCAAGCCGCCCGCGGCCGTCTGACCGCGGCGGGCTATGCCCTTGCTGCCGTCGAGGCGCGGACGCGTTACCGCTGGATTCGCGAAGTGCTGGCCGGCTGCGTGCAGCGGCCCCTGCAACGGCCGCTGAGCTGGACCGACCGCCTTGATCGCGTGCTGACGCACCGCCTGTGGGGCACACTCATTTTCCTGGCGCTGATGTTCATCGTCTTCGAGGCGATCTTCACCTGGGCGCGGCCGGTCATGAAGGGCATCGGCGACGCCAAGGACCTGCTCGCGGACGTCTTGCGGGCGCATCTGCCTGCCGGGCCGCTGGGCAGCATGCTGGTGGACGGCGTGCTCGAAGGGGTCGGCAGCGTCATTGTTTTCTTGCCGCAGATCATGATCCTGTTCGGTTTCATTGCCATCCTCGAGGATTGCGGTTACATGGCGCGGGCGGCTTTCCTGATGGACAAGCTCATGGCACGCTGTGGATTGAGCGGCAAATCGTTTATTCCCATGCTGTCGTCGGTGGCCTGTGCCGTGCCGGGGATCATGGCGACGCGCGTGATCGAGAACCGTCGCGATCGCCTGGCGACCATCCTGGTGGCGCCGCTCATGAGCTGCTCGGCGCGGCTGCCGGTGTACATCCTGCTCATCGGCACCTTCATGACGGCAGGGTTTGCCTGGTGGGTGCCGGGCGTGACCATGTTCGCCATGTATGCCATCGGTCTCGTGGTCGCGCCGTTGGTGGCGCTTCTGCTCAAGCGGACGCTGCTGCGCGGCGAAACGCCGCCGTTCGTCATGGAGATGCCGCTTTACAAGTGGCCATCGTGGCGGACGATCAGCCGCCGCATGGTGGACAGCGGCTGGGCGTTCCTGCGCCGCGCGGGGACGCTGATCCTGGCCGCCATGATCCTGGTCTGGGCGTTGCTGTACTTCCCGCGCGTCGATCCCTCGGGCACTCCGTACGACGCCCGGATTGCCGCACTGAAAGAAGAGCTGGGCCGGATCAAGGAGCGGGCCGCTACTCAGGAAGGGGAAGCGAAGGAGAAGGGCGAGAAAGACGCAGAAAGATTGGAAGAGCAGATCAATGTGGTTCAGGCGGAGTGGCAAGGACAGAGCTTGCTCGGCCGCATGGGCCATCAGCTTGAGCCGGTAGTGAAGCCGCTCGGTTGGGATTGGCGCATCGGCATGGCGGCGCTGGCCAGTTTTCCGGCCCGCGAAGTCGTCGTAGGTACCCTGGGGACGATCTACAGCCAGGGCAAGGTGGACACCGACGAAATCCGCGAGGCAGACAGACCGGGCGAGACGCGGCTGGGCAAAGCGCTTCAGGATGCGGAATGGGACGGCCAACCGGGCAAGAAGGTCTTCACCGTGCCGGTGGCCTTGTCGCTTATGGTTTTCTTCGCGTTATGTTGTCAGTGCGTTTCGACGCTGGCGGTGATTCGCCGCGAAACCAACGGCTGGCGCTGGCCCGCGTTCACGTTCACGTACATGACGGTACTGGCTTACGTCGGTGCGTTCGTTGTTTATCAGGTAAGCGCGTGGATTCTGTGAGATGTCCGTAGGACGGATTGGCAATCCGTCCTACAAGAACGCCATCACTTCTTTGGAGCGCCGTTCTTTTTCAAAAAATGAAAGTGCTGGATTCCTGCCGCCGGAGCCGCATCCCGAACGGCAATAATGGTGCCCCAGTCAATATCACCGCTGACATCGAAAACGATTTCCTTCTTTCCCGACGACTTGCTGAACCGCCGCAGGGCGCTGGCCAGGTCCTCTAGTGGCACGGGGTCATCCTCCACGCGGATAACCGGCTTGCCGTTCTCCATCGCGGCGGTCACCTTGATGGTAACCCGCTCGACGGCCTCTTTGCTCTTTACAAGCGGGCCCTTCGGGCCCTTGCTGGAAAGGCCGGGCGCCTCCAACACCTGCTGTAACGCGGCGTAACTGGTCGTCAGAATGAAGAAGATCAAGAGCACCAGGCAGACGTCAATGAGCGGGTTCATGTCGAGGCGCGACTCGTCTTCATGGTGGCGCGGCTCGGGCGGCTCGATGTCCGCTGCCACTTCCTCGAACTGGGGATGATTCTCGATTTCGCGCCACTCGCTGTCCTGCGGCCCCATCACCTCGTCGGTAGTTTCCCACAGGCCGTCCTGGAGGCCTTCCACCACTTGGCCGGGGGTCAGGCCTTCGATCGAGCGCGGCGAACCTTGATGGCGGATCTTCCAGGTCACGGGTTCTCCTTGCTGGTCACCTCAACGAAGGTCTTGTTAACCAGCCTGCGGTCCTGAAATCCACTGAGAGCGACAATCACCGGCTCGACATACCGGTACGGCACCGAGCGGGCGGCGCGGATATGCACATTGACCGGCCTGCCGCTGCGCAAACGTGCCTCCAGCTTGCTGATCACTTCCTGTTGCGCGAGTTGTCGATCGCCTTCCGCCGCCCCGCCGTCGCCCTTGCCCAGTGAATAGAGGATTCGGCCATCGTCGGAGCGCTCGATGCCGATCCAGTAGCGATCCTCGCTCGTAAGTTGCCTACCGTTAATGGCGAAGGGCGTCTTGATGAGTGAACCGGCGCCGGCGACCGTCGTGGTCATCATGAAGAAAATGAGCAATACGAGGCTTACGTCGATGAGCGGAATCATATCGACGTCCTCGTCCTCGTCGGGGCGCGGCTGTTTCCAGGCAAAATCAACCTCGACCGGTTCAAGCGCCTCGGCCTGGTCTTCAGCCCGAAATCGCTCGGAGCGCGGCAGATAGGCGGCAAAGGCAGGCATACTCGCCAGCGGAAACCATTCCGTACTGCCGGACGCCTTAAGCTGGTCCCCCTCAAGAAGGCGACCCTGTTGAATCCAGTCGGCGATGACGTTATAGGGCACTTCCCGGTAGACGGTGTTGCTCTCGATGATCCAGACGTCGAGAAAGCGACGATTGTCCGCCATGTTCCCCTCCGGTTAGCGCCGTGCCGAAATGGCGGCGGGATCGAAGCCCTGTTTCACCGGCGCGGCGTCAGCTTTTCCCGAGCGGCCTGCCTGCATGAGCAGGATTAGCTTGCCGGCGGCGCTCTTCATCTTCACCTCAAACTTGCTGATCCAGGCTTTGAAGAGCACATGCGAGAACACCAGCGGAATGGCAGTGACAAGGCCCAGGGCCGTGGCGAACAGGGCCAGGCCGATGGCGCCGGCCTGGGCGGTGGCCGCCTCGCCATGGGCCGCGGCTTCCTGGATTTTGTTAAACGTGTTGATCATGCTGATGACGGTGCCGAGCAGCCCGACCATGGTGGCGATCTTGGCGATGGCCAGGATCGACGGCAGCAGGAAGTTCAGGTCGGGCAGAATCTCCAGCTCGATGGCGTTGGCCATGGCCCGCTTCATGGCGGATAGGCCTTGCTTGGATGTCTCCAGCCCGGCCACAAACAGCCGCCGGGGGATGAAGCCGTGCTGCGAACGGCAAAAGCGCAGGGCTCCGTCCACGCCGTCCTTTTCCAGCGCTTTTTGAAATTGCGGCAGGAACACGTTCATGTCGGTCCGGCTGTTATGATTGAGCAGGGCCCGCCAGATAACCAGCGTCACCGCGGCCAGCGACATGAACAGCATCGGAAACGCAAAATACCATTCACCCGTCAAGAAATCGAAAAAGGCTGACATGTGTAGACTTCCCCGTGCCCGCGGATTTGAACTTGACCCGGATGGGATCGACTCCAGCGAAAAAGCAGCTTCATCTTTTGTACCTGTCGCGCCCTGGAAGTACCAGAGAAAGTTGCTGGGGGGTGAGGCTGCCAGCGCCAGGATGCGAGCGCGAAGCCGCGAGCGGCTTCGGGGATTGTTTTTGACTTCTCCCTGGTCATCTGCTCCAATTATTCGCGGCACAAGCGACACGACCACGAGTTTCCGTGCCGGCTCGCCAGGGCAAAGTCGGATGTAGCTGCTCCCTCGGCTGGTTGGTCCTCGCACCTTTGGAGATCTCCCCATGAAGTTAAACGCTGGATGGCTCAAGTTGTTTGCGATCACTGCCGTGCTGGGCTTCTGCTGTGGCACGCTCCAGGCGGAAGACAAGAAGGCAAGCGCCACCGGCACCTGGAAATGGACGCGTAAGAACCAGAACGGCGACGAGCAACAATTAAAGGTGAAGCTCAAGCAGGACGGCGACAAGCTCACCGGAAAGTTAACCGGCCCGATGGGCAATGAGGTGGAGATCAAGGAAGGCAAGGTAAAAGACGGTGAAGTCTCCTTCCAGGTCACGTTCGACCGCGACGGCACCGAGATCACCGCCAAATTCCACGGCAAAATGGAAGGCGACAAGATCACGGGCAAGGTCGAAGTCAATGACCGCACGCTCGACTGGGAGCCGACGCGGGCGAAGGATGACAAGTAGCCCTTTTTGAGGTTGAAGGAGAAGAGAAAGATTAAGAGGAGGATTAAGATTAGG
>DASZFN010000048.1:0-2851 GCA_035939715.1 Gemmataceae bacterium
TCAAGTCGGCGTAGACGATCTGGAAGTCGTTGAAAGAAATGTGCGTAAACGCCGGTCCGCCTTTCACGTCCCCCAGCGCCCAGATGCCGGGCACGTTCGTTTGCAGACGGCCATCCACATGAATAAAGCCCTGGCGGCTGACTTGCACGCCGGCCTTATCCAGTCCCAGGTCGTCGCTGTTGGGCCTGCGTCCGGTAGCGACCAGCAGATGCGAGCCGCTCAGGGTTTCGGCGCCGCTGCCCGCCTCCACATGAAGGAGGACCTGGCCGTTCTGCTTCTGGACAGCGGCCGTTTGTGCCATGAGCACAAAACGAATGCCTTCGGCCTCCAGAGCCTTTTGCAACTCCACGGCAACGTCGGTGTCTTCACGCGGCAGGATCTGCTCCTGGCGGTGCACAATGGTCACGCGGCTGCCGAAGCGTCGAAACATCTGGCCAAATTCCAGGCCGATGTAGCCGCCGCCGAGCACGAGCAGATGCTCCGGCAGCGCTTGCAACTGCATGATGGTGGCATTGGTGAGGTAGTCGATGTTCTCCAGGCCCGGCAGCGCCGGGATGAGCGGCCGGGTGCCGGTGTTGATGAAAATGCGCGTGCTTTCCAGCATGTGCTCGTTCACGGCGATGCGGCCGGGAGCGGTAAACTGGGCATGCCCCCGATAGAAGTGGAGGTTCTTGCGCTCTTGCACCCTGCGTTCTTGCCCGGAGCGAAACTGCTGGACGACCTGGTCCTTGCGAGCAACGATCGCGGGCAGATCGACCGAGACCGCGCCGCAGCGCACGCCCCACTTGTCCGCATTGCGGGCGTAGTGAGCCGCCTGGGCGGAGGCGATCATGGTCTTGGTCGGCGTACAGCCGGTGTTGATGCAGGTGCCGCCCAGCTGATCCTGTTCGACGAGCGCCACGGTCCAGCCGTGGTCGGCCAGTTTCTGCGAAAGCGGGTTGCCCGCCTGCCCGGAACCAATCACGATGGCGTCGTAGTTCGTCATGAGTGTCCCTCCAAGAACGTGTTGCGCGGCGAGGCGCGCGTGGGGCAACGGAGCCATGGTTCTTCTTATTCAGCCTGGCCGCCCTGCAACACCGGTTGCGCATGCCCGGCCTGTCAAAATGACTTTGCCAGTTTGCCAGGTGAGTTTGCCACGGTTGGCAAACTCATTCAGCGCCGTAAGACTGAGTGGAGTGGCAAGTTGCGTCCGAAAAAAAATTGAGTTTGCCAGTTTGCCACGTTTTTTGAGCCGGGGGGGCCGGTGTAGTTCGCCCGCCAACGGAGCCGACGAAGGTCTTCGCCAGCGCCTTTCTCGTCGGCCTTTTGGCGCTGAAGTGGATGAAGTCGCAAGCAAAAATTTGTCCGGCTTTGGCCACGTCCGTCCGCCCGCCAATCAGTATCAGTTGGCGGATCGACGGCGGACCCAGGGGTAGAGAGGCTGGCCATCTTGGCCACCTTCGGCGATTCCTGGGGATTTCTAACGGGTCTTAGTGGCCATCTTCGTGGCCATGTTGGCCAGGAGAGCCGTTGACGAGCAGAGTTCCCGGTAACGATGGATGCCCTTTGCCTAAGGAAGTTAACAAAAGGCTCCGCAGCGACACCTTTTGATAGGGCGCGGGAGCGGGGAGGCAAACCAATTCTAAGAATTGAGGGAGGGAATGGCTGCCCGGGGGAACTACACTATGCGAGACGGGCACGCGCTGCTGGAGAGCCCAAAGATATGGCTAACGCACAACTAGGTCCGGTGATTCAGCATATCTGGAAACTCGCCTCCAGGCCGGACATCGTCCATCAGTCGGACGAGTTCTTGTTGGACCGTTACGTTACGGAGCGAGATGAAACCGCCTTTGAAGTGCTGGTGCGCCGACATGGGCCATTGGTGCTCGGTGTATGTCGCCACATGCTGCGCCATACCCAGGATGCAGAAGATGCCTACCAGGCTACCTTTCTGGTACTGGCCCGGCGTGCCGCATCCATACGGAACACGAAAGCTCTCGTAAGCTGGCTCCACGGGGTTGCCTATCGCACGGCCATGAAAGCAAAAAGAGATGCAGCGCGCCGACGAGCGCATGAGATGCAGGCTAGGACTTGGCTGCAAGCGGACCCGTCCCTGGAAATGGCCTGGCGGGAGGTGCAAGCGGCTCTGGATGAAGAAATTCAGCGCTTGCCGGAAACATTACGAGGGCCGTTCGTGCTTTGCTGCTTGATGGCGAATAGCCATGCGGACGCGGCCCGGCAGCTTGGCCTGAAAGAGAAGACTGTTTCCAGTCGACTGGCCCGGGCCAGAACGAAGCTGCAGCGGCGCCTGGCGCGGCGCGGCCTGGCCCTGTCCGCAGTCCTGGCGGCGACTGCCGTCTTGCCGGCCGTGAGCGCGGCGTCCGTGCCCGCCTTGTTGACGGAGTCCACCATTCATGCCGCACTCTTATTTGCAGCCCCTGGTGCAGGCACTGCCAACGCACTGCCGGCCAATGTTGTCAGTCTCGCTAAAGGAGCAACGAAGACCATGGTCCTCGCCAAGGTGAAGATCGCGACGGCACTCCTTATTGTTGCCAGTGCCGCCGTGGCTGGAGGGCGTCTGATGGTGCAAGGCTCGCCGGCCGAGGAACCGCCTCCCGCCAGGTCACTGGCCGTTCCACAAGCGCCGGCGTCCAAGGCCGACCAACCTGCTGCGAAGCGCCAGGAAACCGCGGTCGGGAGGCTATTGGATCGCCTCGACGAGCTGCGCACGCATTTGGGCCAAGACGACTGGGCCACCGTCCTGCGCGAGCTCATTCAACTTGGACCCAAGGCGGTGCCTGAGCTGATTGCGGAAATCGACGCAACCAACGACGAATGGATGCTGCGCTGTTTAGCCTTTGTGGTACGCGGC
>DASZFN010000049.1:0-8794 GCA_035939715.1 Gemmataceae bacterium
GACGGCCGCTTCCGAAGCGACCTCTACTACCGCCTGAACGTGTTTCCGGTCGTGCTGCCGCCATTGCGCGAGCGCCCCGAGGACATCTCATTGCTGGTCTGGCATTTCACCCAGCGGTTCGCGCGTCGCATGGGCCGGCGGATCGAGACCATCCCAACCGCCGTCATGGAGGCCCTGATTCGTTACCCCTGGCCGGGCAACGTCCGAGAAATCCAAAATATCATCGAACGCGCGGTCATTCTTTCTCCGGGTCGGTCGCTCCGGGTCCCCCTCGGCGACCTACAGTCCGCGGCAATGCAGGCTCAGGTTACAGCCAAAGCGCCGCTAACCCTGGCCGATGCCGAACGGGAGCATATCCTCGGCGTCCTCGGCGAAACGGGCTGGGTGGTAGGCGGTCCAAAGGGGGCCGCCGTTCGCCTGGGGATGAAGCGTTCCACTTTGCAGAAGAAGATAAAAAAACTCCGCATCGTGCGGCCCGAGTAGTGCCCTCTGAGTGGCGGCCGTGCCCCCCCAGTGGCACTCGGCTGGTGGCACTTCCACTCCAATCCTTCAGTCCTCTCAACCCATCAGATCCGGAACTCCCTTTTATCCCTGCTTTCCGAAGCGCAGCGACGAAGATCGCCTCGCTGGCACGGCCTTCGCTTTGAGGAGACAGGGAAGGGGCGAGCGCGATGCTTCGGATCACCGTCTATGACAACTTGGAGTATCTGACTTTCCAGCTCGATGGAAGCTGGCATGCCCCTTGGGTGCGGGAGGCCGAAGAATACCGGCAGCGCACACTGGCCGGGGAACCAAGACGTATTCTGTTGGGGGTGGTCCTTGCCGCCCTTTTCTTGGCCTCCAACGGCGTGGGGCGGGCCGATAGCCTCGTCTATCAAAGGGTGCTGCAGTCGACGGGCCTGGTCGAAGTGCCCGACCCCAAGGGCTGGGTGACATACGGCACGTGTTGGGTCGTGGACCGCCAGCGCCGGCTCGCCCTCACCGCCCAGCACGTCGTTGAGGATGCCCCGGAGGCTGTCATTTACTTTCCCGCCTACCGGGATGGCGCCGCCATCCCGGAGCTGGCCCACTACCACCTCCAAGTAGTCGCCGTGCGTGGCCAGGTCGTCCACTGTGACGTTTCCCGGGACCTGGCCCTGCTCCGGCTGGACGCTCTCCCGGAGGACGTGGTGGCGATACCCCTCTCGGCGCACGGCGCCGGTCCCGGCGATGCGGTCCATTCGGTGGGCAATTCCGGCGCCGCCACGGGTACGCTGTGGCGCTACTCCGCCGGGAAAGTGCGCTCGGTGTACCAGGCCCGGATTCTCCAGGAGAACGGGCTGCTGAAGGCCCGCATCGTCGAGACGGAGTTACCCATCAATCCGGGGGACAGCGGCGCGCCGCTGGTCAACGATGGTGGCGAGCTCGTTGGCGTGGTCTTGAGCACGGAGCAACAAACGCGATTGGTAAGTTTCAACGTGGACGTCATCGAGGTGAGGGCCTTCCTTGGCGAGACCATCGGTACCAAATCGCAGCCGGTCGCGGGCGCGGCCGGCACCGATCGACAACCCCCGCCGGTCCAGGGCTCTTGGAAGGTGGCTCTGATCGATCAGGAGGGAGAGCAGCGGGCGGGGGAGTGCCGCTTCGAAGCTGACGGGACCTTCTCGCTGACGGCCCGCGCCATTGCCGGGACGAGGACCCGCCGGGGCCGATACAGCTACGCCAACGGCGTGCTTCTAATGGCCTGGGACCGCTTCAAAGTGCGCAAGGGACTGCACTGGGTGAACGACTCCCGGTTCACGTTCCTGGCAGACGAGATGCTGATCTTCGACCGACAGGCCGACGCCGAGGCGGCCAAGGCGTCACTTATCTCGAAAATCCCCGGGATCCAGAACTCCCCCATGGCAGAGGTCAGAACGGGAATCCCGAACGCACAAGCTCCGACCTCTGATTTCCTACCTCTGACTTCTCAAGCAGAGAAGCCGGGAATCCAATGGGTCATTGCGAGCATGCTTATCGGATCGGCGTGTGTTTTCTTGGTTTTGGGCATCAAAATCGGCGCGCACCGCGATCCAATGAAAAACACCAGGGCTGATTCATGGAAAGTCGAGAAGGATGTCCCCCTGACCCTTCCTCAGGACAGGCGCCAAAAGACGGAGTGACCAATGCTGCGAATCACGGTCCACAAAAACTTGGAATCCCTCACGTTCCAGCTCGAAGGAAAGCTGGCAGGACCCTGGGTGCGGGAGCTGGAGGATTGCTTGCGGAGCACCGTGGCCAGTCAGCGCAAGCCAGCTTTTCGCTTTGACCTGACCGGTGTGACCTATATCGATGCCGCCGGCAAAGCCTACCTAGCGGACATGCACCGCCAAGGAGCGGAGTTGGTTGCTGTCGACTGCCTGACGAAAGCCATCGTGGCAGAGATTGCCAAGGCTTCCTTTCCCGACTGCGGGCGTCCGAAGCGCGAAGACGAAAGCCAGATGTAACTGAATTGAGGTGCAACATGAGGACCGACGAGGCAGTTCGCTCCTGGCGGACGTCTCTGGTCTGGTCAGCCGTCTTCCGGGGTGTCCGACTGTTAACCTTCGGGTTGATCGGCTGGCTTTGGTTTCTCTCAGCGGCCGACTTCGTCTGGAAAACCGTTTCGTTGGCCGCGCTGCTGGCCGTCGCCGCTCTGGTGGGCATCAAATGGTATGTATCTCGCGCCCGCGCCAGCGCCCAGGCCGAAAGGCAGTGGCGGGTTGCGCTGGATGACTACGCCCAAAAAGAGCTGGCGAAGAGGACTAACTCGAGGAGAAAGTTTCATGCTCGTCCTCAGACGAAAGATCGGTGAGCGAATTGTAGTGCCGCACTGCGGATTAGCAGTCCGGGTCATCGCGATCGAAGGCAAAACCGTACGGCTGGGCATCACTGCCCCGGACCATATTCCCGTGTACCGGGAAGAAGTCTGGCAGGAACGTAGCCAGGAAACGCACTGCCAGCCTTCGAATGCGTAGGGGATGCCGCACGAGAGCGGGATCATCGACCAGGGCAATCCTCATGGCTCACCGTCAAGGCTCCCGTTTTCCTCCACTCGGGGGAACGGCCGGATCGAACGCGGTCTTACAACGGAGCGATCATTCATGAGTAACAACCAGGACACCGCCAACAATCGCGACATGCTGTTGGAGAACTTTGCCGCGGAACTTACCAGCGCCGCCTACTTTGTTGCCCTCAGGCATGGGATGGCCGGCTCGTGGATCAACGTGGAGTTGGGCCTCTGGAAGGCGCTGGCTGAAACGGTCAAGAAGTGGGCCCGGGAATGTCGGCCGGCCCGCTCCTCGGACGAGTTCAAGGTCTGGCAGGAGGGCCTCTTGGTCGATCTCACCGAAAACGCCTTCCATATCGCCGTGAAAAACGGGATCAGGGGGTCTTATCTGGAGGTGGAGTTATGTCTGTACCGCACTTTCCGTTTGGTGATCAGGCGTGTCGGGCAGGAGGCGCTGCGGTGCCGGATGACCATTGTGAGGTATTCATGAAAAACGGCTCAGCCCGCCGCATCGGTTCCACGCTGGTTCTCGGCTTCTGTCTCGGTTTGACGGGTTGTGCGCGGGCGCCCTCGGAAGCGCCCGCGGCAGCACCCCTTCCGGTCACGGTCAGTTATTTGGTCGAGCGCTACGTCACGGACTACGCGGACTTCACCGCGCGCATCGCCGCCGTGGATTCGGTCCAGGTGCGATCCCACGTGTGGGGCTACCTGAACAAGGTCAACTTCAAGGAAGGAGCGCTGGTCAAGAAGGGGGACGTACTTTTTGAACTCGATCCGAGGCCCTATGAAGCTCTCTTGGACCAGGCGAAGGCTAAGGTCCGCCAGGACGAGGCCCAACTGGAGTTCGACGAATCGGAATACCAGCGGGACCTTCGGCTCGTCGGCTCCGGCGCCGTGTCCCGCTCGGACATGGACAAGGCCGCCGCGGCCCGAGGCGTCGATTTAGCGAACATCGCTGCCGACAAGGCCATGATGACTTCGCGCGAGCTGGACCTGCAGTACACCAAGGTCACGGCGCCCGTCAGCGGGCGCGTCAGCCGTTACTACGTTACCGTCGGCAATTTGATCCTGGGCGGGGACCTGGGCGGCGGCACGCTGCTGACCACCATCATGTCGGTTGACCCGATGTACGCCTACTTCGACTTGGACGAGCGCACTATCCAGCGCATCAGGCAGTTGACCCGTGAAGGCAAGTTCCCTTCGGGCGAAAAGAAGGCCTGGCCGGTCTCCCTCGGTCTAGACACGGAGGAAGGGTTTCCTCACCAGGGCACGGTCAATTTCGTGGACAACCAAGTCAACGCCAAGACCGGCACCCTGAGCGTGCGGGGTGTCTTTCCCAACCAGGACGAGGCGCTATCCCCGGGGTTTTTCGCCCGGGTCCGCGTGCCCGTCAGCCCGCCCCACAAAGCCCTCTTGGTCAGCGAACGCGCCCTGGACAACGACCAGGGGCAGAGAATCCTCTATGTCGTCAACGACAAGAACGAGGTGGTCTCACGTCCCGTCCGGTTGGGGGCCCTGCACGACGGCCTGCGGGAGGTCACCGACGGCCTGAAGCCAGGCGAGCGGGTCGTCGTCAACGGCTTGCAACAAATCCGGCCGGGCGTGACCGTCGAGCCGAAGTTGGTGCCCATGCCCACTCCCGCTGGGAGGGGTCAGGAACCAGGAGTCAGGGATCAGACGGCACCGGCCCTTGCTAGGAGAGTCACGCCCTGACCCTCGACACCGGAAGGGAGGACTACTATGTTGGCCCGTTTCTTCATCGACCGTCCCGTCCTGGCGTGGGTCATGTCGATTATCATCATCCTGCTCGGGGCCATCGCGGCGGGCTTCTTGCAGATCGCCGAGTACCCCGAGGTCACGCCGCCGACCGTCCGGGTGCAGGCCACCTACCCCGGGGCCAGCGCCCAGGTAGTGGCCGACACGGTCGCCGCGCCCATCGAGCAGCAGGTCGTCGGCGTGGAAAAAATGATGTACATGTCGTCGGCGAGCAACAACGACGGCTCGTACACCCTGGACGTGACCTTCGAGCTGGGCACCGACGTCAACATGGCCCAGGTGCTGGTGCAGAACCGCGTCGCCATCGCCTTGCCGACTCTCCCCGACGTAGTCAAGGCCACCGGCGTGACCACCAAGAAGCGGTCCCCTGACATCTTGATGGTGGTTAACCTGTACGCGGACGACAACCCGGAGACCGGCCGGCCTTACTACGATCAGCTCTACATGAGCAATTACGCGACGATCCGGTTGATTGACATGATTGCCGGGGTCGAGGGCGTCGGCGACGTATTCAATTTCGCCCAGCTGGACTACAGCATGCGCGTCTGGCTCGATCCGGACAAGCTCCAGTCGCGCGGCGTGACGGCGGACGACGTGATCCGAGTCCTGCGCGAGCAGAACGTGCAGGTGGCGGCCGGACAGATCGGCCAGCCGCCGGTCCCCACCGGCCAGGACTTCCAGTACACCCTGAACACCCTCGGCCGGCTGACCGAGCCCGAGCAGTTCGCCAACATTGTCCTCAAGACCGGGCAAAACGGCGAGGTCACCTACCTCCGAGACGTGAGCCGGACCGAGCTGGGGGCCAAGAGCCTGGACCGGCTGTGCCGGCTCGACAGCCGGCCGGCCGCGGGATTCGCCGTCTACCTGCTGCCCGGCTCGAACGCTCTGGACACGGCCGACCGCGTCAAGGCCAAGATGCGCGAGCTGGCCCTGCGCTTCCCCCGCGGGCTGCACTATGCCGCCTACTACGATACGACGCCATTCATCCGGGAGTCGGTCGATGAGGTATTGCACACCCTCATCGAGTCGGTCTTCCTGGTCGCCGGTGTTATCCTGTTATTCCTGCAGGACTGGAAGGCCTTGCTGCTGCCGGTGATTGACATGGCGGTGTCGCTGGTCGGCACCTTCGCCGTCATGAAGTTGATGGGCTTCTCGCTCAACACCTTGACGCTGTTCGGGTAGGTGTTGGCCATCGGCATTGTTGTCGACGACGCCATCGTCGTCCTGGAGAACATCGAGCGCTGGCTGGAAAAGGGCCTGCCCGTGCGCGAGGCGACGATCAACGCCATGAACGAAATCACCGGGCCGATCCTGGCCATCACCCTGGTGCTCAGCTCGGTGTTGCTGCCCAGCGCCTTTTTAGGCGGCATCACCGGGGCGTTCTTTAAGCAGTTCGCCTTGACGATCTCGGTGTCCATGCTCATCTCGGCGGTCAACGCCATGACCATGACGCCGGCGCGGGCGGCCTGGATCTTCGGCCACCGCAAGCCAGGTGAGCATGGCGACCAGGGGAAAGAGGCCCTGCCGTGGTGGTTCTTCGGATTGCTCGGCGGGCTGGCGACCCTGTGGCTGTTGACACCGGTGCTAGGGTCTCAGCTCGGCCTGCCCATCGGCGAGCCGGGGGAGTTTGCCGCCCGTGGCCTCAAAGCCTCGTTGCGGACTTGGGCGGCCGACCTTGCCCTCTTCCTTCCCGGCGCGGTCGCCGGCGGGGCGCTCGGCTGGTTCATCATCCGGCCGGTGAACTGGATCCTGGGCAAGTTCTTCGGCGCTTTCAACAGGCTCTTTAGCTGGGCGACGCAAGTCTATGGGAAGACCGTGAGCTGGGGCCTCCGTCTCAGCGTCATCGTGCTCCTAGTCTACGTTGGGCTGCTCGGACTCACGGGCTTCGGCATGGCTCGAATCCCTACCGGGTTCATCCCGATCCAGGACAAGGGCTACCTGATCGCAGACATCGGGCTGCCCGACTCCGCCTCGCAGGAGCGCACGGTCGAGGCGGTCGCGAAGGTCGAACAGATCGCCCTGGAGACGCCTGGGGTCTCGCACGTGGTCTCCATCCCAGGGCAGTCGTTCGTCCTGAATGCCAACAGCTCCAACTACGCTGGCGTGTTCATCCCACTCCAACCCTTTCACGAACGAAAAAGCGCCGAGCTGAGCGGCGAGACCACCCTCAAGCGGCTCCGCGCCCGCCTGGCGCGGGAAGTGCCCGAGGCTCGCGTGCTGGTCTTCGGGGCGCCGGCGGTGAGGGGCCTGGGCAACGCCGGCGGCTTCAAGCTGATGGTCAAAGCCACCGGCGACCTGAACTATGGCGCGCTTCAGTCCCAGGCCGACAATCTGGCCGCCAAGGGCAATCAGCAGCACGGCCTCATTGGCCTGTTCGACGGCTTCCGCGCCCGCACGCCCCAGCTGTACGTGCACGTCGATCGGGAGAAGGTCAAGACGATGGGCGTGCCGCTTACCGACGTCTTTGACGCCCTGCAGGCGTACCTGGGCAGCTTCTACACCAACGACTTCAACCGCTTCGGCCGCACCTGGCAGGTGAACATCCAGGCCGAGCCCAGCTTCCGCACGGACGCGGAGACCATCAAGCAGCTCAAGGTCCGCAACGCCGACGGCGACATGGTGCCGCTGGGGGCCGTGGCCGACGTGCGCGACTCCGCCGGGCCGGTCCAGATCACTCGCTACAATATGTTCCCGGCGGCACCGATCACCGGCGCCTCCCTGCCCGACATTAGCACCGGCGACGTCCTGGCGACCATGGAGCGCCTGGCGGACCAAGAGCTGCCGAACAACATGACCTACGAGTGGACCGAACTGAGCTACCTGCAGAAGCAAGCCAGCAAAGTGGAGGAGTTTCGGGATCTGCGGCAGAATCCGATGAGCGCGTACGTGCTGGGGGCCGTGCTGGTCTTCTTCGTGCTCGCCGGCCTATACGAAGGCTGGTCCCTGCCTCTGGCGGTGGTTCTGGTCGTGCCGATGTGCCTCCTGTGTGCCCTGGCCGGCGTCGCCGTCCGCGGCCTGGACAACAACCTGTTCACGCAGATCGGCTTCGTGGTGCTCATCGGCCTCGCGTGCAAGAACGCCATCCTGATCGTCGAGTTCGCCCGTGATCGCCAGCTGGAGGGCGCCTCGGCGTTCCAGGCCGCGGTGGAAGCCGCCCGCGAGCGCCTGCGGCCGATCGTCATGACCAGCCTGTGCTTCATCCACATGGTGCCGCCGTACTTCGCCTCGGGCGCCGGAGCGGAGATGCGCCGCAGTGTAGGCACCGCCATGCTGTGGGGCGCTTTTGGGGTGACCTTGTTCGGCATCTTCCTGACGCCGGTGTTCTATTCCCTGGTGCGCTGGTTTCAGCGACCGGGGACAGCCTAAACCGGAGCCGTCCGCCGCGAATGAAGGGCGCTCCGCTTGAAGGTCCCACAGCCCTCCGGCCCCTGAGTCGGAAGGGAAGCACCATGTACCGATCGCTCCTTATTCCTGGATCGATCGCCAAGATTTCGGAATGACTCTTCGAAGCGGCTTGCTGAGCGTATGCCGATAGCAAAGTAGGGATCAGCTCCCTCCACGAAAGTCCCGCAAAGTCACTCGCTGGCATCCCGCGCAAAGTTAGCTAGAGATTTAAGGTCGAAAAGTACTTTGCCAACTGTGTCGCGAAGTTGGCAAAGGGGCAAAGTGCTCGCTCTGGGACTCCTTCGTTGCATCGTTGCAGGTCCTCGCGTGCAATGCATGCAACGACACGCAATAAGATGCAACGACTTGCAACGAGGTGCAACGACTTGCAATGAGATGCAATGAGACGCTATGGCCTGCAACGACTTGCAATGATTGCAACGGGGGTGCATGAAAAGAGTGCAACGTGCAACGACCGGCCTGCCTATTGGCTGAAGATATAAGAAGCCGGGGCGTCCTTGGTAGTCGTTGGGTAGACTGGCGGGTGATGTGGTCCGTCAGATCCCAACGCAAGGAGGCCCCGGATGAAGCGCAAGCATTTTATCGGTTTAGATGTGCATTGCCAAT
>DASZFN010000050.1:0-11898 GCA_035939715.1 Gemmataceae bacterium
GAGGCCGCCATCGCCGAGGTGGAGGCGTGCGGCTACGAGAACCTGCGCGATGAACTGGACGTGCTGGGCTACCTGGAGCAGTATCGGCCGACGTGGAAGCAGTCGGCGGAGCCGCCGGCCGCCGCGCCGACCAGGGGCAAACCCCGCCCGCGGAAGCGGCCGCGGGGGCTGTACGACAAGAGGAAACCGGGAAACACACGAAAGAAGACAGACGAGGGCAAGGGGCTGCTCGGCTAGAATGAGCCAGGAGTCGAAATGAAAGGGGCAGACCATGAGCCTGAGCGAAGTCGTGATCGAGGGAACTCTCAAGCCCGATGGCACGCTGGAACTGGACCAGAAGCCGAGCCTGTCGCCGGGCCGAGTCACCGTTGTCCTGCGGCAGGAATCGGCATCGGCTCCTCCGCCCGGGGAGGACTGGTTCCAGTTCATGCAGCATGCCAGGCAGAAAATGGCGGAGGCCGGATGTCGCTTCCTGAATGACAAGGAAGTGCAGAGCCACATCGAGTGGCTGCGCGAAGGGGACCGCATTGACGAACTGCTGCGCGACGCCGAACACCGCCAGAAGCTAGAGAAGCCGTGATGCTGGTCTACTGCGACAGCGTGATCCTCATGTACTTTTTCGACCACACCGGGCCGCTCAACGTGCGCGCCACGACTCGCCTGGCGGCACTTGCCGCTGCAAAAGATCACATTGCCATCAGCGACCTCGTGCGCCTCGAATACCGGATTCTGCCCCTCAAGAACGCGGACAAGACCAAACTGGCCCTCTTCGATGCGTTCTGCGCCCGGCCCGATGTGCAGGTGGTTCCGATTACGACCGCGGTATTTGAACGGGCCACTTTCATCCGGGCCACAGGCAACTTCAAGCTCGCCGACTCACTGCATCTGGCGGCTGCCGTGGAAGCAGGCTGCGGCCGCTTCCTGACCAACGACACCCGCCTGGCGGCCTTTATGGACATCCCCGTGGAAGTTCTGCCGTAAACAACCAACCCTCCTCGACGCGGCAAGACGCCGGTGGAGTTTGCCGACGGCGTGCGGACCGGGCGCGAAACCTGTAACTCGTTGTTGTCTCTTGTAGAATCAATGCGCCAGGCCGTAAAATCTTGTCGGTCGAGTCGCCCCCCGGCAGCAAGATCCCGAGGCCAAGGACAGCACGTCATGATTAAATCAGCTTCTCATGAGCTCGAGCAAGATTCTGGCTCGTCGGTACCCCTCCTGATTGAGGAGGTCTCGAACGCAGCCGAAATTGCCCGCTGCCGTGCCCAACACGAACGCGCGCAACGGAACACGGAGTGGCTTGAGGCCCATTGGGCTGACTTGCTTCCGCAGGCGCGCGGCAAGTTCCTGGCCGTGGCTGGACAGGAAGCCTTTCTGGCCGACACGGCGGCTGCCGCCTGGGCGTGGGTCGAAGCCAGCCATCCTGAGGATGATGGCGCCATCGTTCGCTACGTTCGTCCCCAGCGAGGACCCCGCCTTTATGAAAGTTTTGGGCAAATGGCTCCTGTGCGATGACGGCGTTACGCGGCCTTCCGTGGAAGTCCACGTTTTCGACGTGGACAACAAAGCCCGCCATGAAATATTCTTGGTCGACAGCCTCGCTGATCGTACCGTCCTGACCGCAACACTCTTGACTAAGCTCCGCCTGCCGACGCGTGGTCTCGGCCCAGGACTGGCTCTCGTTGGCATCAGCGGTCAACAAGAAGCGGTCATCGTCAGCCCATAATAACTCCTAGCCGCTGTCGCCATGCTCTGGGGTCTGGCCCAGGCATCGGCCCGGCCGTTGCCCGCCGTCATCGATACGCCCATGGCCGGCTCGATTCCGCCCACCGCCAGAACCTGGTCGAACGCTACTTTCCCCACACCTGGACTACGACGAGACCGTCAAAACAACGCATGCCCGCGAAGGATACTTTTGGAAAGAAGGGACTTAACCACAGAGGCACAGAGAACACCGAGAAAAAACGGGCTGCCGCGGCGACCAGGCGGCCGTGCGTCGCATCAGCCTTGGCTCTAGGTTGCTTGGCTCTGTGCCCTCAGTGCCTCTGTGGTGCTTTTTCTGGCATAACGATGTCCATTGCCTTTTTCTGCGCAAATTCCCTCGTCGCGCGCGTTTGAATTTCAGCCCAGCAGTCGAGTGCGGGCGGAGGAATGCATCGGCGTGAGAGTTACGTTCACACAATACTTTGTGCCACAAGAGGAGGTTTCCGATGCAGTCTCTATTCCGCTATGCCGGGATCATAACCGTGATCTTTGCTTGCTGCGGCCCCGTGCCGGCTCAAGCAATCGCACCTGCCGGTTCCGGAGTCACCATTAATAAGCTTTACCTCGATAATGGATCGGCCCATACGGTCAAGTATTTCGTCCAGGGCGGGTCTCCGCGGCTTCAGGCCCTGGTCCGCCGCGTCGAATGGACGGAAAACGAGTTAAGCGTGGTCGAACAACTGCAAGGGCTGAAGCTGGATACCGTCGTCAAGGAACGGAGCGCCGCGCAGTTTCGCACGGCGCAGCTAACCAATCCCTATTTCCCGCCCGGTTTCGTGCCGCCTCCCGTCGCCACGGACAACGGCTGGTACGGCGCCAGTCCCCTCCAGAATGCTCTGACGGGGCAGTTGGCGTATGAGGCAACGCCGCAAGCGGCCATGCAATTGATCGGCTTCCTGGAGCAGCAGCAGACCCAACTCGATGCGGAGTTGAAGGCACTGCCGCCGCAAGAGCAGAAAGCCGTACAGGGTCCCGTCGACGCCCTGCGGCCGAGGCTGGCCGCCTTGCCCCAACCGGCCGTGCCTCCTGCACCGCAGCCCCAACCTGTCGTCACTCCTCCAGCGCGGCTCCAAGCTGTTGTGCCCCGGCCCGCCCTGGCGTTCTCTCCCGTCTATCCGGGACCAATGGGAACAACAGCACCGCTGGCCGCCCCTCAGGCTTCGTTTCCCGGACAGGCGGTCGCGCAGCAGGCCACGGTGATGCCGCCGGATCAGCAGAGTCTGGAACAGCAGGTCAGGCGAATGCAACAGCAGATCACGCAAAACCTGCAAACGATGGGTCTGCAGGCAGTAGCCGCCAGGATCGGCGGAGCGCGTTGATTCGGAAATCCTGCCTGACCCCTTCCTTCCAAAAGTATCCTTCGCGGGCATGCGTTGCTTGGCTGCCACGCCGCCAACACCGGCCCCCGCGAACGGCATTTTCGGCACTGTTGTTGCACCCTGATCCATGAATCTGGCTCTGCAATCCCTGTCCTGGCACGAAAGGGCGACCCATGGCATTCAGCAACGCAGCAACGATGGTGGCTGTCTTCGAGGATCGGGGCCATGCCGAAATGGCCATCGATGAGTTATTGCATCAAGGCTTTTCTCCGGATCAGGTGGGCATCGTCGTGCCCCACGGCGAGGTGAGAGAAGCCCATACGCCGACGGAAAGATCGGAGGAACGCGCCGCGGAGGGAGCCGTGGCCGGCGCCGTTACCGGCGGCGTCGCGGGCGCCGTGGCGGGCGCCCTGGCGACTGCCCTTATCCCCGGTGTAGGAGCCGTGCTGGCGGGCGGCATGCTCACCGGTATCCTGCTCGGCAGCGCTGCCGGCGCCGCGGGAGGAGGCTACGTCGGTCCCTTTGTCGCCCTGGGCTTCTCCAGGGAAGAAGAAACCGAGTACGAGCAGCACCTGAAGGCCGGCCGCACCGTCGTGGTTGTCCGGCCGGAGGATCAGGCCAACGACGCGATCCAGATCCTGCGCGAGCATGGCGGCCGGGTGCGTACTTGCGCAACTCAAGATCACGTGCAGGTCCGCTAAGCATTGGACCGAAATCCGTGTGGGACACGATTCCGATCGGTGTTCAGCCAAGCGACACCATTAGGATCGTGTCCCACGTCGCCCTATCGCGCTGCCAGGCCACTCCACCTATCCTTCAGACAGCAGTTCTAAATAGCATCTGCCCGCAAGCGCCTTCACCGCCCTTTTTATGGGGCAGCGGTGTACAATGAGATTCGTTTCCTGGCCACGGACAAGCGCATGAGCACCCCGCTTCAAGTCGGCATCATCGGCCTGGGCCCCCGCTACGTGAAGCGCTACAAGGCGGCGCTATTGCGGCAGGCGGACCGGTTTGCCGTCTGCGCCGTGTGCGATCAGGTGCAACAACGCTCCTTGAGCGAGGCGAAACAGCTCGGCTGCGCGGCGGCCGCCGGACCGACGGAATTGCTCGAGCGCGGCGATGTGGAAGCCTTGCTGCTGCTCGAGCCGCAGTGGTATCGGCTGTGGCCGCTGGAGCTGGCTTGCAAGTACGGCAAACCGGCATTCTGCTGCGCGCCGCTGGCGCGGGACGAGGCCCATGCGGAAGTCATTTGCCAGCGCATCGAAGAGAGCCGGGTGCCGGTGGTGTTTGTGGCGCCGCCGCATTTCATGCCGGCCAGCAGCAGCCTCCGCGAATTGCTCGCCACGGACCTGGGACCGCCGCGGCTGCTCGTGTGCGATTATTTCCAGCCCTGGCGGCGCGCGCGGCCGGCCGCGGCCAACCGCAGCGACGGCGCGCCGGACGCCTTTACCGCGGCGCTTCTGGAGTGGTGTTCGTCTCTGATCGAAGGTCTGCCGGAGCGCGTTGTGGCTGCCGATCTCGGCAAGGGCGAACTGCAGACGCTCTTTCTGAGGTACGCGGACGAGCGTGGCATTCAGCTGACCTGCCGGCCCGGCCTGGGACTGCGCGGCGGCGTCCGCTTGCAGGTGATCGCGGCCCATGGAGTCGCCGGCGTCGAACTGCCGAATCGCCTGGCGTGGTCGGACTCCCGCGGCGAGCACACCTTGACGTTGCGGGCACGGCCGCCGGTCGCCGACCAGTGGCTGGAAGCGTTCTGGCAGGTCGTGCGCGGCGGCGCCATGCCTCAGCCGAGCGTCCAGGATTCCTATCGCGTCCTGGGTTGGCTGCGGGCGGCCCGGCGCAGCGCCGCCGAAGGCAGAGAAATCGCCTTGTGACCGGATTGGCAGGCAGATTTTGCGTGACAACGTCACATAAGCAAGCAAAGATAGGAGCCATGGTGCTAGCTGTCGCCCAATTACCAGGAGCATGGCTCGACCGCGAGCCTCACCACCCATGCCGGCGCGTCTAACGATTGAGACAGGTCAAGGCGAACCCCGTTCCTGTCCGCTGGAGCCGGGAACGGCGCTGACTCTGGGCCGGCATCGCAAGAATACCGTCGTGCTGCATGACGAGCACGCCTCGCGCTGGCACGCGGAGATCTTTCATGACAAGGGACGCTGGTTCATTCGCGACACCGGCACCATGAACGGCACGCGCGTCAACGGCACGGCGATCACGCAGCCGTTCCCCCTGGAAGACGGTCAACTCATCGGCATCGGCCGGACCTTTCTGCGCTTCGCCCTCGAGGCCGAGCTGAACGGCGCCAAGACTGCCCCGCAGCTGCAGGTCGCGCCGCCAGCCGAGGCCGCCACGGACCTGTTCGACCCGGAGAAGACAGTCTTGTGCCAGGATGAGCTGACCATGCTGTGCCGGTTCATGAGTTCCGCGCTCAAGGAAGGCGACGCCCAGGCCTTGATCCACAAGGCTCTGGAAGTGGTGCATGGCCAGGTCGGCGCGGCCGTATCCGGTTTCCTCAATCTCGATCGCGAGCAGCCGCTTCCCAAAATGGTCTTGCCGAAACTGGCCCGCGTGGACGTGCATCTGAGCCGCCAGCTTACCCAGGCCGTGCAGCGCCAGGGAGGGACCGTGTGGCTGGGTGCGCAGTCGACAGTGCTCGAAGAAAGTGAGAGTCTGCTCTCCTATGCCGACGCGCTATGCGTGCCCCTCCTGGCGGGGGAGACGCCGCTCGGCGCCCTGCACGTCTATCGCGCGGGGCGGCTTTTCACCGAGCGGGAAGTGCGTTTTTGCGAGGTCCTGGCCGGCCATGCGGCCATCGTTCTGAACGTGCTGCGTGCGCGCCGCAACCTGGAGGCCGAAAACTCACGCCTGCGCAGCCACTCGCCGCTGGCCGACGAGATCATCGGCCAGAGCGCCGTCATGCAAGCGCTGCGTCAAAAGATCGATCGACTGGCGCCGCACAAAACCACGGTGCTGATTGTCGGCGAAAGCGGCTCCGGAAAGGAGCTCGTGGCCCTGGCCCTGCACCGGCACAGTCCGCGCCGCGAGGGGCCGCTGGTCAGCGTCAACTGTGCGGCCATCGCGCCGAGCCTGCTCGAATCCGAGCTGTTCGGCCATCGCCGCGGCGCTTTCAGCAGCGCCGAGCGCGACCATGCCGGTCTCTTCCAGCAAGCCGACGAAGGCACCCTCTTCCTCGATGAGGTCGGCGAGCTCTCGCATGATTGCCAGGCCAAGCTGCTGCGCGTCATGGAAGGCAAGGGCTTCCGCCCCGTGGGCGCCGAGGCGGAAACGCAGGTCGATGTACGCATCCTGGCCGCCACGCATCGCAATCTGCAGCAGGAGGTGGACGCCAGCCGTTTTCGCCAGGACCTGTTCTTCCGCTTGCAAGGCATTCAAATTGCGGTCCCCGCCCTGCGCGAGCACGTCGACGATATTCCCGACCTGGTCGAATACTTCGTGGAACGGCTCAGCGTGGAATATGGCCGCCAGATAAAGCTGACTGCGGCCGCGCTCAAGCGGCTGCAAGAATACGCCTGGCCGGGCAATGTGCGCCAATTCCGCTCCGTGCTGGAAGGCGCGGTCGCCCTGGGGGATAAAAACACCATCGACGCCGCGGATCTGATGCTGCCCACGAACTCGAGCTCCACCGAACCGCCGAGCCTCAATCTGGAAACCCTGGAAATGTGGGCCATACGCAAAGCCATTCGTCAGACCCGGGGCAACCTCACCCAGGCCGCCCACTGTCTCGGTGTCGTCCGCGATACCCTGGCGAACAAAATGAAGAAGTATGGCATCACCAGAGAGGAATGACGACGCTATCAAGACTGCTGCTCGCGTGCGAAGCGCACCGCCAGATTGCGGAGAACCCGGCGGACGCTGCCGATATGCAGGCCCGTGCGCGTGGCGATTTCCGGCAAGGGTAGACCGGCGCGCCTGAGGCGGAGCAACTCGCGATGCTCGGGCGGACACAGGACCAGCATGCGTTCCCAGAGATCGTTCGCCTCGGCTACCTGGCTGGGGTCGGGCTCCGCTGTCGTTGGCAGAGCCTGCGTCTCCACCTCGGGCAGCCATTCCTCACGGTCCAGGGCAGGACTGTGCTGGCGGTAGCGGTCGATGAAGCGATTGCGCGTTACTTTTACCAGAAAAGCCTGCAGCTGAGTCGTATTGGCAAACCGCCAGCCGGCCTTGCGGAAACCGTCCAGCAGATCGCGCCACACCGACTGCACGATATCGGTTGAATCAAAGCGCGCGCGGAGCCGATCCGGTAGCTGCCGGCGGACCACCTTGCGCAGGTATGGCTCGAACGTAAGGAACACCTGCTCGGCGGCAAGGGCATCGCCGTTGCACAAAGGTTCCAGCAGATCATCCAGCGATGGAGTTCTCATGATTCGGGGTAAGGCGTGAGCTCGGTTAGAGCAGAAGGGAAACGCCAGTACGCATCACTGTCTTCTCCGCTCCCTTGCCCGGCTAAGGCACGCTGCCTGTGCCATAGCATCTCCGCAGCAATGGCCCCGCCCACCAGCGTTGCCAGGAACCAGCTGCCCGGCGGCGCGGCGGCAACCTCGGCCGCCACCCACTGGCTTACCTGGCTGACCTCTTGCAGCCAGTGCTGCATGCCTTGTTCCAGGGCAACCAGGTCGCATGGCAAGATATCGCCCAGCAAGCCGGCCACCATGGGCGCAGGGGAAGAAGAAGAGGGCGGCTCGGCCTCGGACGGCGACGTCAAAATGCCGCCGAGCCGGATCAGGTTCAGCCCAGCGCCGTGCGGCAACCCCGACGTGCCGACCTGCCAGCGTCCGCCGGCACCGCCAGGAAACGCCGTGTTTCGGCCGGACAGCGGTAAAACCTGAACTTCCGCTTCGCGCGGCCAATCGCCGCGGCTGTCCGTCACAGTCAGCGCCGTTCGCGGTAATTCGATGTTCGGCAGTTGCTGGGTGTCCGTTCGCTCTTTGGCCGTGCCGAGCCGGCTTAAGGCCGCCTCTTCAAATGAAATGATCGTGTTTCTTACCGCCATGAGAGACCTTAATCCACTTATTTCTTCATGGCGGACTAGCTGCTCGCGCACGTCGGCACGCCAGTCCGGACCCGGGCGGCCGCGTGCGTCGGCAGGAGGTCGCGCCGCCAGTTCCAGGCCATGGGCTGAAGCGGGCAGATGGGTTGCAACATCGTTGAGCAGTGCCGCGAACGGACTCGCCTGAATTGCCGTGACGAGCCCAGCCAGGTCGCTCCAGTCCTCGCCACTTTGCCCGGTTACGCCGCCTGGCAGGCCAGGCATGTCCGCCGCAGCGAGGGCAGGCCCCCCCGCCACCAGCATCCGCGCGGCATCGGGCAAGGCATAAGGACCGAGCCAACTCCCCACAGCGCTTGGAAGCCATCTATCTTCAAGCGCTTCGACCGTCAAGCTTGGCTTTCGCGCCCCACCCGGCGCGCACCGCACAGGCATGGTAAGCACTCTTGAAACTCTTGTTCGCCGGCGCGTCACACATCGTCTGATTATACGTTGGCGCCCCTTTCCTACAAGCGTTCAAACAGTCCGCCCGAACTGCCACGGCCGGTGTTGGCCAATGTGGAGAGCTATACGGCTTTAGCCACGGACAAAAATCTACATTATTCATCTTCTTTTTATGTTATGCACGGTGCGATCTAGACGCCGGAGATGATTTCCGCGGCATGTCTAAGCCCCAAGTAAATTCAGCTTGTGTCCACTTTGCTGGCGAAGTAACATGGTTTTAAACAGCACTGACCAGTCAGTATTGTTTTGGCTTGGCAAATTGCTGGGGCCCGCAAACCCATTTTTCAAGCGCCTGATAAGGAAGACGACATGAATACTTCCTCCTTCTGGTGGGCTTCCAGAATACTGCCGATGATGGTTTTGGGACTTGGACTGTTCGGTGGTTGTAACAATGCGTCGCCACAGGGCACTAGCAAGAAGGTTGTTGCGGTGACGGCGACAACACCCGTAACGGGTGAGGTGACGGACTATCAGGATTTCACGGGGCGGCTGGATGCGCTCAAGACCGTGGATATCCGGGCTCGAGTGTCCGGCTTTATCATGACGGCGCCCTTCAAGGAAGGCGATATGGTCCATGAGGGAGACCTTTTGTTCCAAATCGATCGTCGAACATATCAGGCGACGCTTAACCAGACGGAGGCTAATCTCAGGCAGGCGATTGCCGATCGCAACCTTCAGGAGCGGAACACAAGCCGCGCCAGGCGGATGATCGAGAGCCGCAGCATCGCTCAGGAAGATTACGACACGACCCTGGCGACTTATGAGAAGTCCAAGGCGACCGTCGGCTCGATGGAAGCGGCGCGGGACATGGCCAGGCTTTACCTGGACTTTACGCAAGTGACCGCCCCACTCAGCGGGCGAATCAGCCGGCGCTTGGTGGATCCCGGCAACCTGATCATCGCCGACACCACGCCGCTGACCACGATTGTCAGCGACAACCCGCTGTACGCTTATTTCGACGTGGACGAAAGAACCTACCTCGACCTGATGGACACGGCTTCTGCGGGACACGCGTCCTGGCTGACCGAGCTGCAGTTCCCCGTCATGATGCGTCTGGCCAATGAGGAGCAATTCTCACGCAGCGGCAAGGTCAACTTTGTGGACAACCGGGTGAACGCCACCACCGGGACGATCCGCATGCGCGGCGTATTTGACAACCCCACGGGCGTCCTCAAGTCGGGGCTGTTCGTGCGCATTCGGCTGCCGATCGGCAAACCGTATCAGGCGATCATGGTCCCCGGCGCGGCTCTCGCAAGAGATCAAGGCCGTTGGTATGCCTACGTCGTCAACGGCAAGCACGAAGTCGAGCGCCGTGATGTGGAGCTAGGTCAAGAGATCCAGGGCTTGCAGGTAATCAAGAAAGGTCTGTCCAGGACGGAGCGGGTCATCATCAGCGGCATGCAGCGGGTCAAGCCGGGCGCGCCGGTTGAGGAGACGATGCAGCCGCCGCCGAAAGCGCCGGCGTCGCCGCTGGCGCGGCTGGTGAATGCGCTTCCCCCCGTTGTGGCAGCGAAACATTCGGACAAGGAGACGAAGAGGCAAGGAGACAAGGAGCCGGGCAAAGCGGACAGGGAGGCCAAGAAGGAAGTTTCCGGCGGCAGTTGATTGATGGCTGCCGCGGGCCATGGGCGGCAGGCGTATCTCTTTGTCCCCGATCGAAAGGCTTCATGTTCTCGCACTTCTTCATCGAGCGGCCGATTTTTGCGTCCGTGCTGTCAATGGTCATCACTCTGGCGGGTGCTGTGGCGGCCCTCACGCTGCCGGTCGCGCAGTACCCCCAGATTACTCCGCCGAGCATCATGGTGCAGTGCACCTATCCCGGGGCCGACGCGCGCGTGGTGGCCGAGTCGGTGGCCGCGCCCATCGAGCAGCAAGTCAACGGCGTCGAAGACATGCTGTACATGGTGTCGCAGTCGAACAACGACGGCTCCTACACGCTCACCGTCACCTTCAAGCCCGGCGTCAATCTGAACTTCGCCCAGGTGCTGGTGCAGAACCGCATCAACCTGGCCCTGCCGCTCCTGCCCGACGTGGTCAAGCAGGCCGGGGTCACGACGCGCAAACGCAATCCGGACATCCTGCTGGTGCTCGGCGTGTTCTCGCCGAAAGGCCGCTACGACGGCATCTACCTCAGCAACTTTGTCACCATCAAACTGAAGGACGAAATCGCGCGCGTCGACGGCGTGGGCGACGTGAACCAGTTCGGCCAGCAGGATTACAGCATGCGTTTGTGGCTGGACCCCGAGCGGCTGGCGGAGCTGAACCTGACCGCGGGCGACGTGGCCAACGCCTTGCGGGAGCAGAACAAGCAGGTGGCCGCCGGCCACTTCGGCCAGCAGCCGGCGACGGCGGGCAATCTCTTCGAGTTTCCTATCACGGTGCTCGGCCGGTTGAGCGAGCCGGCGGAGTTCGAGGACATCATCGTCCGCGCCGACGGCGAGGGTCGCCAGGTGCGCATCAAGGATATCGGCCACGTCGAACTAGGCGCCCGCAGCCTGGATTCGACGAGCAAGCTCGACGGCCTCCCCAACGCCAGCCTCGCGGTCTGGGCGCTTCCCGATGCGAACTCCATTGCGACGGCGGACCGCGTCGTCGCCCGCATGGAACAGCTCAAGAAGAGTTTCCCGGAGGACATCGACTACGTGGTCTCGCTGGACATGACGCCCTTCATGAAAGAGTCGATTCACGAGGTCTTCCAGACGCTGATCGAAGCGGTCATCCTCGTCGCCATCGTGGTGCTGATTTTCCTGCAAAACTGGCGGTCCGCGCTGATCCCGCTGACGACCGTGCCGGTGGCCATCATCGGCACCTTCGCCGTCATGGCCGCGATCGGCTTCAGCCTGAACAACTTGACGATGTTCGGGCTGGTGCTGGCGATCGGCATCGTCGTGGATGATGCCATCGTCGTGGTGGAAGCAGTCGAGCACCACATTGAAGAAGGGATGTCGCCGCGGGCGGCAGCGCACAAGGCGATGGAGGAGGTATCGGGTCCGGTGGTGGCGGTGGCCCTGGTGCTGTCGGCGGTATTCGTGCCGTGCGCGTTCATCAGCGGCATCACAGGCATGTTCTTCCGGCAGTTCGCCTTGACGATCGCTGTCTCGACCGTCATCTCGGCGTTCAATTCGCTGACGCTCAGCCCGGCGCTGGCGGCGCTGCTGTTGCCGCGGCGCGGGGCCCGGAAAGACCTGCCCGGCCGCGTGCTCGACTTCATGCTCGGCTGGTTTTTCCGGCTGTTTAACTGGGCGTTCCAGAAGAGCAGGACTGCTTACACCAGCGTCGTCGCGTTGGCCCTGCGCGGCAGCGCTATCG
>DASZFN010000051.1:0-2371 GCA_035939715.1 Gemmataceae bacterium
AACGCTTCGCGGGCGGACGTTGGGTTGCGGTTGGAAAGACGATCTCGGGCGGGTGAAGCGGCGGCTTCAGGCCCGACGCGGGTGAAAAGGTCACCGTTTTGGATGGTGGACCATCCCAGGCGGGCGACCGTAACAACGTCATGGCCGGAGAGAAGACGGCGCAGCCCGAGCGGCGCGTTCTGATCAAGCAGGATGCGGATGCCTGGCATGCCGCCTGGCATACTCAATGATCCGCCGCGCGCGTTCTGCCCCAAGTCCCTCATAGATCTCGCTGGCGATCTCCTCCGGCGTGAAATGCTCGGCGTTGTCGATCACGCCCTGGGCGAGGATGCGCGTGTCCTTGACCCCCCATTGCCCGGAAACACGGCCTGGCACACGCTCAACGTCAGGGCACCGGCTCCAATCGATCATGGCGGCCTCCATCGGCGGCATTCTGCCAGACAAGGGACGAACCGGCTATGCGTCCACCATGACGCGAAGTTCGTCGATGCGGCTAGCTGTCATTCGCCATGAATTGGGAGGTCCACCCATCCTTCAGGCATGACAATGCGTGCCTCCATGCCTGCGTGCTCGGCAAGCAAGTGCAGCAAGTTGCCACCGTCCAGCAATTCTAGCGGCTTGCCTCTGGCAAAGTCGAAGGCAGCTCTCCCATATCCGCTCGTGGTCACCAAAATACCCTTGGACGCGCCCTCATTCTGCACTGTGCCGAAGAGGTCGCGAACCGCGCTGACGCCAACCGTGTTCTTGTAACGCTTGGCCTGGATGACGACCTTGCCACCGAAGACAGGTCTTGGGTCAAACGCAACGCAATCCACGCCGCCATCGCGCGAAGGGCGGGTCTGACGGGTATCCAGGCCCATCGACCCAAACAGATTGGTGATTAGGCCTTCGAACTCCGTTGGAGTTAGCTCCATTAAGTTGGGACGTCGGTCGAGATGCGACATCACATCCATCGTCTCGATGAAACGTGGATCCACCATATCGAGCTCGATTAACGGCTTCACCGGCAGGAGTTCGGCGGGCGCCCTGGACACTGAGGCCTTGAGCGACCGGAGGCAGTGCTCCGGTTGAACTTGGGCCAAGTTGAGGGTACCAAAAGTGTCGGCAGTAACTCGTACAGACAACAGGCAAACGCGGACGTCCTGGCCAGTCGCCGGATCGACGGTATCTAACATGCCGTTGACCGTAAGACAGTCCACAATGCCGGCCGGCCTCCCGCCGCGGAACACTGTGTCGATGCACTTGAGGGCAATCTCGCAGATGAGGTGGGCGTAGAGCGCCTTCCGTTTGGCCACCGGGCGCGGCACGGGGTCGATACGGTCCGTCGCTTTGACGTACTTGTAGCCGCTCTCTTCGGGTACAGCCGACAAGTCCGGCAGCTCGAGGTCGATAACCAGGTGCTTGGAATCCGGTGCGTAGCCGAGCTCCGCAGATAGGGCATCCGGTTCCCCTTGGAGGCTGCCGTCAATCACTGCTCGAAAATACGATACAACCGCGGTATACTCAGCGAGCCCGAGGCCTCGTTGGAGCTCACGAACCGCATCGTTGTCCTGCTCGATCCCTTCTTTTCGTGTTTCTTCTGCCGACTGGAAGGCACAGAAAGCTACGGCACGCTCGCGCTGGAGTTGCTCATATTTCCCCTGCGCTTCCTGAAACCGACTCTCCGCATCCGTGACCTTGCGTTCATACCGTGCACTGGCGCCCGGCGCCATGCGCGCGAAGAAGCCTGGCGGGTCTGGCAAGAAGGCCGCCCTATCGGGCAGAGCGGAAGACCAAGGCCTCTCGTCAAACGATGCGGGATCAAAAGTCCCGAGCCTTGCATTCAGGTCAAGTGCTGGATCCTTCCTCAGAGCACGTGCCAGGAGAGTCTCGATCGCCTCCTCGCGCTCGCGGATCTCTCGTGTCAGAGCTTCGGTTTCCTCCATCTGCGATGCTAGGTGGTCCCGGGCGGCTTCCTTTGCGTCAGCCCTCACGCGACGCTCGGCCTCCCTTATGTCGCGTCGTACCGCGGCCTCTTGACGTGACTGGGCCAACTGCCGTGCTCGCTCGGCCTGGGCCGCAGCCCTGGCAATGGAGCGCATGCTGGCGGAGAAGCTGCGGTGCCTCATGATTCGGTGATCTCCCTATCTGCCCTGGTATTCAAAGGCGGCGGGACGAGGCTGCGGAGTGGCGAAGCCCAAGAGGTAACAGACCAATGCGAATGCAACACTAGTCGGGTCGGAAAACTCGAATCAATGGGCGAATTCACTCCGGTCTGAAGACGAGGAGCTAGCTTGGCGGTCGCCCGCCGGTAACGGTATCGCCTTTCGCGTCTGCTGCGGCTCCTAGCGCGAGCGTTGCCAGTGTCTGCGATCCACCCAATGCGGCGATC
>DASZFN010000052.1:0-5295 GCA_035939715.1 Gemmataceae bacterium
CGGCTGCCGGGTAACGGTCGTGCCGGGGACCGCCAGCGCCGACCAGGTCCTGAGCTATCGGCCTGACGGCATCTTTCTCTCCAACGGCCCCGGCGACCCGAGTGCCGTCTCCTACGGCGTCCATGCCATCAAGCAGCTTGCCGGCAAGAAGCCGATCTTCGGCATCTGCCTGGGGCACCAGCTGCTGGGACTGGCCCTGGGCGGGCAGGCATTCAAGTTAAAATTCGGCCACCGCGGCGCCAACCAGCCGGTGCTCAATCAGCGCACGCAGCGCGTTGAAATTACCACGCAGAACCACGGCTTCGCCATTAGCCTGCAGACGCTGCCGCGCGACCTCGAGCCGACCCACATCAACCTGAACGACAATACGCTCGAAGGCATGCGCCACCGCCGCTGGCCGATCTTCAGCGTACAATACCACCCGGAAGCTTCCGCCGGACCGCATGATAGCTCCTATCTTTTTGAAGAGTTTCAGAAGCTGATGGGTTGATTGCGCAAGGTTGGCTTGCGTATCTCAATCGTGCCAGGAAACCGGAGCAAGTCGTCTTGGCATATGGGAAGCTGGAGGCCGTCTGGCGTTCGTTTCTCAAGACGGTGCAGAATGTTGCAGCATTGTAACCCGAAGCGCCAGCGAGGGGCCTTGCTGGCCACGGAGGCCCTGCAATGTCGTGGCGGCTTCGGTCCGCGTCGTCCGTGAAGGTCTTGGGCGGCGCTGCCAACGCGATCTTCTCCATGCAATCTATCGTCGCCGCCACGCCGCTTACCATCGTCGGCTCCTGGCCGGCAGCAGCACGTAAATTATGCTAAACTTGCTTATTGCGTAGTCGCAATCTTGTCGGTACCCCCCCTTCATTGGGATTTGTGACTCTCAGATGCCATGCCGCCTCCCTGGAGCGGCGACAGGCATTGACCCCAGATCCCCATCCCCTCCACAAAGTTTGCTCTCCCCGGCCCGTCGCGTGTCGGCGTTCGCTTCCGGAGTTTGCTTCAACGTGAAAGGCGCCTGGATATGATCCCAACATGGTCGGCGATACTGTCCATTCTTAACCGCGGTAAGGAGCGCAGCTTTGGTGTTTCTCGGAAGCGCATGAACCGATGGCGCGGCTGGAGTCCGCATCTTGAAGTTCTCGAAGATCGAGACCTTCTTTCTGTCACCGCATACCCCACGTACGTCCTCCTCAATCAAAGTGCCGGCGCCAGCCCGTTTCTCGGTTCTGGGCCCACGGGAACGACGCCCAGTCAAATTCTCCATGCCTATGGCTTTGACCAGATCAAGTTCAACAACGGCACGGTCCCCGGCGACGGCACCGGCGAAACCATCGCCATCGTGGATGCCTACGACGATCCGAACGCGGCCAGTGATCTTCACCAATTCGACGTCCAGTTCAATCTTCCCGATCCTGCATTTACAAAAGTCAACCAAACGGGCGGTACAAAGCTTCCGCAGCCCAATACCGGCTGGGCCGTCGAGATCGCGCTCGACATCGAGTGGGCCCATGCCATCGCACCCAAGGCCAAGATTTTGTTGGTGGAGTGCACAGACGCCAACGTCAACAACCTCGTGGCAGGCGTAGCCTATGCCGTCCGCCAACCCGGCGTGGTCGCCGTTTCCAGCAGCTGGGGCGCGGGTGAATTCGCCGGCGAAAATTCTTACGATAGCTCGTTTCTGACGCCGGCCGGACACCCGGGCGTTACCTTCTTGGTTTCGTCGGGCGATTCCGGCGCTCCGGCCTCTTATCCGTCGGTATCACCGAACGTCGTGGCCGTTGGCGGCACGACGCTACAAATGGATGCGCAGGGCAATATTCTGAGTGAAAGCGGCTGGAGCGGCAGCGGCGGCGGGGTCAGCGCGCTCGAGGCCCAACCCGCCTACCAGAATGGCGTCGTCACGCAAAGCGCCACAGCGCGGACGGCTCCCGACGTGGCCTACAACGCCGACCCAAACACCGGCTATCCGATTTATGACAGCTACAACCAGCCCGGCTGGCAGGAAATCGGCGGCACGAGTGCGGCAGCGCCTCAGTGGGCCGCCCTCATCGCCATTGCCGATCAGGGCCGTGCTCTGGCAGGCCTATCCTCTCTCAACGGCCTGACGCAAACGCTGCCGCTGCTCTATTCGTTGTCCGCCACCGATTTCCACGACATTACCACCGGCGGCAGCACCGGCACTCCGCCATTTAATTGTGCTCCAGGGTACGACCTGGTCACGGGCAGGGGCTCACCACTGGCAAACCTGATCGTCAACGCCTGCACGCTCCCCTCTACAGACATGGCCTTGACGGCCGCGGGGCCAGCAACTGTCACAGCGGGCACCAACGCCACGTACACGCTCACCCTCACCAACAACGGCCCGAGCGCTGCCCAGGGTGTCGTCCTTAACGACGTTCTCCCCACAGGCTCGACCTTTGTGTCGCTGACCCAGACAGCAGGTACGGACTCCTTTACCCTCGGGCAGTCAGGCGGCAGCGCCACCGCGACTGCCACCGGCAACATTGCTTCGGGCAGCTCCGACACATTTACCCTGGTGGTTTTTGCGCCTACCACCCTCAAGTCTGGGGCCGTCTTCAACGACGCGGCCACCGTCGGCGCCGGCAACCCCGATCCCAACCTGGCCAACAACAGCGCCACGAGTACCGGCTCGATATTCGTTATCCCGCCAACGCAATTGCAGGATCCGGGTTTCGAGACGCCGTCCCTCGGTTCCGGCACCTCCGCTTACCAGTACGATCCAGCCGCCTCGCCGTGGACTTGGCTGGGACAAGCCGGCGTCTCCGGCAACGGCAGCGGCTTCACTTCGGGCAACCCCAACGCCCCGCAGGGCAGTCAGGTCGCCTTCCTTGAAACGACCGGCAGCTTCAGCGAGGCCGTGACTCTCACCGCCGGCTCGTATGTCGTTACCTTCAGCGCCGCCCAGCGTGCGACTTTCCAAAGCAGCAGCCAGACGTTCCAGGTGCAGATTGACGGTGCCGTGGTGGGAACGTTCACGCCTGCGAGCACATTCTACGCCAACTTTACCACCACCGTCTTCACACTCGCCGCCGGCGTCCACACCGTTGGCTTTGTCGGCCTCAACCCCAACGGCGGCGACAACACCGCCTTCATCGACCAGGTGGCCCTCACCGGTCCACCCCCTCCCCCGCCGACGCAATTGCAGGACCCCGGTTTCGAGACGCCGTCGCTCGGTTCAGGCACCTCCGCGTACCTGTACGATCCCGCAACCTCCCCGTGGACCTGGGTGGGGCAAGCCGGCGTCTCCGGCAACGGCAGCGGCTTCACATCCGGCAACCCCAACGCCCCGCAGGGCAGCCAGGTCGCTTTCCTTGAAACGACCGGCAGCTTCAGCCAGGCCGTCACTCTCACCGCTGGCTCGTATGTCGTTACCTTCAGCGCCGCCCAGCGTGCGAGTCACCAGAGCGGCAGCCAGACGTTCCAGGTGCAGATCGACGGCGCCGGGGTGGGAACGTTCACGCCTGCGGGCACATCCTACGCGAACTTTACCACCACCGTCTTCACACTCGCCGCCGGCGTCCACACCGTTGGCTTTGTCGGCCTCAACCCTAACGGCGGCGACAACACTGCCTTCGTCGACCAGGTGGCGCTAACATCACAATTGCCACCTTCCATTAGCTATCAACCGAACGGGCACAAACTCCCTGTCATGGGCGAGTCCAACGGGCACCGGTCGGAGCCGACGGGTCAGGCGGCGGACTCGGTCTTCTGGATGCTTTACGGCAAACGGGCCTCGGAGGTTTAGACTAGTTTAAGCGATCCGGTGCAGCAATCGGCGGTGCAACGGCGCACACTGTCTTAACGCGAATGCACGGGCAGAACTTTCGCGGTCATGCGACCTGGGCAAGAGACCGGGCGACCGCACCCTTTTACACAGAAGGAAACACGCCATGTTTGATAACCGTTCGCGTTGGCTCCTGGGGCTTATTGTGGTTCCCATCGTCCTGCTGTTGAAGTTCGCGGGCCTGTTGCCGGACCAGAAATACCACGGCTCCGAGTATCGCGATGCCCCGGCGAAAGCCGGCAAGAGCAATGTCGAGTATTTGTTTCAGCGCGGGGTCGAGGCGCTCGATGCCCAGGACAATGACGGGGCCGTCAGTTATTTTAGCCAGGTGATCGCCAGGGCGCCTGACGAAGCGGCCGCCTATGCCAATCGGGGCATTGCCTACGACCACCTGAAAGACTATGAGCGTGCCCTGGCCGACTTCGATAAAGCCGTGCGCCTGGAACCGGAAAAAAGCGACGCCTACTTCAACCGCGGCATGTGTTACTTCAATCATGAGGACTATGACCGGGCCTTGCCGGATTTCGATGAGGCGATCCGCCGCCATGGCAACAACGCCGACTATTTCGTGTACCGCGGCCAGGCCCGCGGGGCCAAGAACAACCTGGAGCAGGCCCTGGCCGACTTCGACGAAGCGCTGCGGCTCGATCCCCAAAATGCCCGCGCCTGCGGCGCGCGCGGCCTCGCTCATTTGAAAAAGAAAGACTACCAACGCGCCTTGGCCGACTACGGCAAGGGCATCGAACTCGACCCCAAGGACAGTGCCGCTTACATCGGCCGCGGGGATGTTTACGCCGCTCTCAATGACTTTGAGCAGGCGGCCGCGGATTTGACCACGGCCATCCGGCTCGACGACAAGAACCCGGAAGCCTACCTGGCCCGCGGCTGGATCCGCGAGAATCAGCACGATTACCAGCGCGCGATCGACGACTACACGGCAGCCATCGGCCTCAAAGACAAGGAGCTGCAGGCCTACAACAACCTCGCCTGGATCTGGGCCACCTGTCCCAAGATGCAATTCCGCAATGCCGCCACGGCGCTGGAGTACGGGCTCCATATCTGCAAGGCATCCGAGTGGAAAAAGACCGCCTTCTTCGACACCCTGGCGGCCGCTTATGCCGCCAACGGCAATTTCGCGCAGGCGGTCCTGTGGCAGAAGAAGGCCGTCGCCGCTCCGGACGCTTATGATTCGGAAGAGGAACGGCAGAAAGGGCAGCGCCGTCTTAAGCTCTACGAACAGGGCAAGTCCTACACAGACGATTAGTCCGCGGCTCTCTATCACCGTGCAGGAATATGCTCCTTCTCGCAGAAGTTGCCCGGCAGAAAAATTCGCTTAGCGAACCGAAAGCGCTCTTGGCCAACACAATCGCGGAAGGAGCAATCATGAGAGCACGCGGACACGGAATCTCGATTCTATGCGCAACTGTTATTGTTCTCATCTACCCGAGCTTTGGAACCGGCAAGGAGCCCAGCGCACGGATTGTCCAGTATGGGCGCTATCG
>DASZFN010000053.1:0-2987 GCA_035939715.1 Gemmataceae bacterium
TCCTCTTGTTTATGGGAGCGTCGAAACAAGTCTCAGATAGGCAATTAGATCCGCGACATCCTGTTTACTCAACTGCAACTCCAGGTTCTCCGGCATCAGGGACTTCGCCGTCGCCTGGATTTCGTCGATCTGGGTGCGAAGGATCGTGTCCTCCGCTTTCTCGGCACGCCGCAGGGTAATACTCGAAGCGGTTTCCGCGGCAACCATGCCGGTGAAGACCCGGCCGGCTTTGTTGGTCACGATGTAGTTGATGTAGCGCGGATCAACCTCCCGGCTTGGGTCGAAGATATCGATCAGCAAGCCCTCACGAGTCTTGGTGCGCAGAGCGGACAGCAGATCCGGACCGACTTCCGTTCCCCCATTTTCGAGGCGGTGGCAGGTGGAGCAGGTCTTCTTGAACAGGGTCTTGCCATTGGCGGCGTCGCCTTTGAGAGCGAGGGCGGGGCGATAAGTTTCGACAATCTTTTGGCGATCCGCGGCGACTTCGCCCGCCAACAATGCTACGGCTTCGGCGCGCAACTGCCGGTTGGGGAGTTTGCGAAGTTGCTGCAAGCGGAACGGCTCCAGTTGTCCGGCCAGGACTTTCTTTTCCCGGATCGCCTTGAGCAGAACAGGCAGGCGCTCCGAGCGGGCAAACATAACCTCAACGACTTCGCGGCGCACGGCCGGGCTGTAGCTGCTCCACGAGGCAAGAAGCAGGTCGGCAATCCTCGAGTTCTCGTGCAGCGACAGGGCGCGAATGCCAGCCAGCTGCAACTCGGCCGGGTTCTGCGGCGCCAGCAATTCCTGAAGCGCAGCGAGAGCAGTCGCATCGGGGCCATAGCCGAGCATTTGCGCCGCAGCCAGCCGTCCTGGCAACTCTGCCTTGGAGTCTTTGACGACCAGGGCGAACATTTGAAAGAAAGGACGCACCTTATCCATGGCTTCTTGCAACGCGGGAGGCGGTTGCTCCCATAACCGGCTCAGGCTGCGATTGCTGTTTTGCAGACCTTGACCCAGCCCTTCGAGAATGGCCGCTTGCCAGGTTTGCGGGCAGGTATTTTTCGGGACTACCAGGGCAAGCGCCTTCGCCAGATCGCTGTCGCTTCCCCGCGCCCCCACCAAGGCGGCGAGCCGTCTGAATAACTGCGGCGGCGGTGGTTTGGACCAGTCTGTAAACTCCTTATCCTGGGCCAGCGTCTCGAGAAGTGCCGGCGCGGTGGCACGGCACGAGCTAAGGATGGCGGTTTGCGTCCATGGATCGCCGCCGTCACGCCGCGCGATCTTCGCCAGGGCGCCTGCGGTCTCTGGGGAATTGACTTCGCCAAGCGTGAACGCCAACTGGAAGCGCACGCGCGGCGCCGGATCATCGGCCAGGGCCGCGACCGCACTGCGCAGGTCTGCCGAAGCAGCGAGACTCCCTTCTGCCATGCGCAGCGCCTGCTCGCGGACATGGGCATCGGAATCCTTGAGCGCGTTTTTGATCAGCGCTTCGTTCAGGGCATGCAACCCATGCAGCGTCCACACGGCGTGCACTCGGCCCTGCGGAGACACGGCCGACTTCGCCAGGTTCGCAAGGGCCGGCACGGCTGCCCGGTCTTGCCGTTCCACCAGGAGGCGCTGCGCGGTAAGGCGCCACCAGGAGTTGGCATCGGCCAGATGGTGAACCAATTCCTCGGTCGAGGCTTTGCTTAGCGCCGGTCTCTTTCTCGGCTGCCGAGGTCCCTCGGGAACAATCCGCCAGATCCGCCCCTTACCGCAGGTGTCGAGGTTCAAAGTCCTTCGGAAATCGTCCGGCAACGAGAGCGGCGTTTCGATGATCTCACGGTAGAAATCCGCGACGTACAGGGCCCCGTCGGGACCCACCGTCAAGAAAGCAGGCCGGAACCAGTTGTCGGTCGAGGCCATGAACTCGTGACCCGTGTCGTCGCGCCTGGCGATGAAGGTCGCCCCGTGTGGCACAAGAATATCGCGATGGATGAGGTTGTTGGCGGGATCGCAGATGAAGGTGTTGCCGCGGTAGCTTTCCGGAAAAATATCCCCCGTATACACCACGGGACTGCATCCGGAAGTGACATAGCCGCCCGGCACCAGCTCGGTCGCGGGAAAGCGTTGAGCTTCATGCTCGCGACGCCGCCGCGTGCGCTCCACACGCCAGGCTTCAAACGGGCTAATGCGCTCGACCTTGCAAGCCGGGCCGTGATCGGGAATGTCTAGAGTGACGGCGCTTACCGGCAACCAAGGATTGCGGCGCAGATAGTGATCGGGCAGCACGATGTGCCGGAGATGCTGGTTGTTGGTGTTGACGAACCACTGCTGCCAATCGTCGGAGGCCAGGCCATACTGGCCGCCGCCTGAGGTGGGTTCCAGGCTGCCCGGCTGCTCCGGATGAAAACGCACGCCGCGCCCGTGCAGCGCGACCGCAGGCTGATCCGCCTTCTCGACCGAGCGAACCGTGCCACCCGCCGTTCCGGCACAGCCATAGACCCAGTTGTCCAGCCCCCATTGCAAGCCGTCGATGAGCTGTTCCGAATTGCTGAGGTCAAAGCCGGTGTAAAGGGTCCGCCGGCTGTTGGCTTTGCCGTCGCCATCGGTGTCCTTCAGGAAAAGGACGTCGGGCGCCACAGCCACGAGGACGCCGCCGTTCCACGGCATGGCGCAGGTCGGCAGCCGCAGCCGGTCGGCGAACAAGGTGCACTGCTCGTAGAAGCCGTCGCCGTCCAGATCTTCCAGCAGCTTGATGCGGCCCGAAGTGATGGTGCCGGTGGCCACGCCGTCGTTGGGATAGCCGGGCATTTCGGTTACATACATTCTGCCGTCTTCATCGAAGTTGATCGCAACCGGGTCGACGACGTTTGGCTCGCAGGCCACCAGCTCGGCGCGGAATCCCTTGGCGATGTGGAAGGTGGCCAATTCCTCTTTCGGCGAAAGCCCCTTGGCAAGCGGTTTGGCTTGCGCATCTGCAGCAGTCTGGCTGGCCGAAATCATCAGCCAGATTCCAGTCAGTG
>DASZFN010000054.1:0-2985 GCA_035939715.1 Gemmataceae bacterium
GATTTCGTTGTCGGAAACCAGGAAATGCACCACCGCGGTGATGTCCAGTGACGCGCTTCTGAGCACCTGATCGAGCGCCTCTGCCTGGGCCACAGTCCGCGGATAGCCGTCCAGCAGGAAACGATCGGGTCGGTCCGCGCGGGCAAAGCATTCCGCAACCAGGCCGTTGACGAGGTCATCGGGCACCAGCTTGCCGCTGGTGACCAGTGGCTCGGCCTGAATGCCGAGCGGCGTGCGCTGACGTATCGCGTCACGAAGGATATCGCCGGTGCTGATGTGCTTCAAGTGGAGACGCTCGGCAAGGAGCTTGGCCTGCGTGCCCTTGCCGGAGCCGGGTGGGCCGATGAGGATCAAGCGCATGGGGTACCACCGAATGCGGGGATCGCTTTCAATCCTCCGTGAGGCCGGGATAATTGCGCATCACGAGATGACTATTGATCTTCTGCACGAGATCGAGAGCAACGCTGACCACGATCAGCAAACCGGTGCCGCCGTAGAATGCCGCGACCTGGTACGGGACGTCCATGGCCTTCTGGATGGCGCTGGGAATCACGGCGACAATCGCGAGGAACGCGGCACCGATGTAAGTGACGCGCATGAGAACTTTTTCAAGGTATTCCGCGGTCCGCCTGCCGGGCCGGTAGCCAGGGATGAAGCTGCCATGGTCTTTCAGGTTGTTCGCCATGTCCTTGGGGTTGAAGGTGATGGCGGTCCAGAAGTAACAGAAGAAGTAGATGAGCGCGATGTAGAACAGGTTGTAAACGTAGCCCTGACGCTGGAACATGTTAGACAGCCCCTGCGACCAGGTGAATTGCTGGGACATGAAGGAGAAAAGCAGGGCGGGCACCATCAAGAGGCTGCTGGCGAAGATCACGGGCATGACGCCCGACTGATTGATGCGCAAGGGCAGGTACTGACGCGTGCCACCATAGACTCGCCGTCCACGAACGTGCTTGGCCGATTGCATCGGAATGCGCCGCTGCCCCATCGTGATGTAAATGACAGCCACGACCACGGCGACGAAGAGAGCGATCAGCACGATTAACTTCTCGAAGCTGATGTTCTGTCCTTCACTGCCACCCAGGGTGAAGATGGACGACTTCAACGAGTGGTTCACAGGGTCCCAAACCAGGGCAGTCGTGGCATCGGGGATGCGGGCGATGATGCCGGCCATGATGATAAGGCTGATGCCGTTGCCGATGCCGTATTCGTCAATCTGTTCGCCAAGCCACATCATGAAGACGGTGCCGGCGGTCAGTGTGATCAATGCGACGGCCCAGTACAGTGGCCCCTGGAACGTATCGGCGACAAGTCCGAGGCCGCCGTGCGTGCTCGATTCCATCATGGCACGCACCGGCATGATCGCCTGGATCAAACAAATGGCGACGGTGGCGTAGCGTGTGTATTCGTTGATCTTTTTCTGCCCGCTCTCGCCCTCTTTCTTCAACTTTTCGAGCGGAGGGTATACGCTGGCCAGGAGCTGGAAGATAATGGAGGCGGAGATGTAGGGCATGATGCCCAGGGCGAAGATGGTGCCGGCCGTCAAGTTGCCGCCGCCCAGCATGGATACCATGCCGAGAAGTTGACCGAGAGCGCCGCGGCCGGTCATCTTCCGGGCCATTTCCTGTTGATCGATGAAGGGCAGGGGAATGAAGTAACCGATCCGGTAGATCGCCAGGAACATCAAGGTCATCAGGATCTTCTGGCGCAGCTCGGGAATGCTGAAGATCGCTCGAATTTGTCTCATGGGAATCGTCCTATTCCTTGGCAGGTCGCGCCTTCATCTTGTTTCGCACGGGCTTTTTGGAGGGGCGGATCACTTCCATGCTGCCGCCCTTGGCGGTGATTTTTTCGCCGGCCGACTTCGAGAAATGGTGCGCCTTCACCGTGAGCTTCTTTGTCAATTCCCCGGTGCCCAGGATGCGCACGCCGTCCGCCGGGCCATTGGCGAGTCCGGCTTTGCGCAGCGCCTCGTGGTCCACCGTGTCGCCGTCCTTGAACTGCTTGTCGAGGTCGCCGATGTTCACCACCAGAAAATGACGATCCCAGGTGGCATGGCTAAAGCCACGCTTGGGCACGCGGCGGAACAACGCCATTTGCCCGCCTTCGAACGACGCATGCGGCTTATCGGCACCTGCGCTGGCATACTGACCCTTGGCGCCGCGGCTGGCGGTCTTGCCGTGACCGCTGCCCGGACCGCGGCCGACACGTTTCTTTCGCTTGCGCTTGTGGATTCCAGCATGGACTTGCGACAGATCCATTACAACTGCACTCCCCTCAGCGCCGCAACCTCCTCACGCGTGCGCAGCGCCAGCAGGCCACGAATCGTGGCCTTGACTAGATTGATCGGATTCGTGCTGCCGTGCACCTTCGTCAGGATGTTTTGCACGCCGCAAAGCTGCAACACGTCGCGGACACCCGGTCCGGCCTTGACGCCGGTCCCCGCACCCGCGGGCACCAGGATCACCTTGCTGGCGCCGTACTTGCCGATGACACGGTGCGGAATGGTGTTGCCCTTGAGTGAGACGCGCGGCTGTCGCTGCATCGCACCGGTGGCATCCTTGGTGGCTTTTTCCACGGCCTGCGGCACCTCGTTGGCCTTGCCGTAACCGCAAGCCACGCGGCCGCGGCCGTCACCGACCACAACCAGTGCGTTGAAGCTGAAGCGCCGGCCGCCCTTGACGACAGCGGCACAGCGACGGATCTTCACGACATGGTCCTTGAGGCCGCTCTGCTCGTCACCGCGGTCGCGGTCACCCCGGTCTCGCTGTTCTTTTGCCATGTCCTGTATCGCTCCCAAACCCACCCATTGCAATGGGTGGGCCTAATTAGAACTGCAATCCGCCCTCGCGTGCCGCATCGGCGAGGGCCTTGATGCGACCGTGATACCGATAGTGCCCGCGATCGAAGGCGGCCTTGGAGATTCCCTTGCCCTTGGCGACCTCGGCCAGGGCCTTGCCGACGGCCTTCGCGGCCTTGACGTTG
>DASZFN010000055.1:0-6673 GCA_035939715.1 Gemmataceae bacterium
ATGATGAAGCTGATCCCGGAAAAAGCCAGTCCCGCCGAACTCCGCGGCGAACGGCTCTTTCATGGGAAAGCGCAATGCGTCGCCTGTCACTCCGGCCCCGCCTTCGTGGATGATTACATGCACGATCTGCAAGTAGAACGCTTCTACGTCGGCCGGCCCGAAGGTCCGATCAAGACATTCCCCCTGCGCGGCATCAAGGATTCGCCGCCTTACCTTCACGACGGCCGCTGCCCGACCTTGCATGACGCTGTGGAGTTCTTCAACCTCGTGCTGGAGTTGCGGCTGAGCAAGCAGGAGAAGGAAGACCTGGTGGCTTACTTGCTGTGCTTGTAGGTGCGTGTCAGGCGTAGTCAAAAGAGTAGCCGAATTCGCCAGAATTCGGGCAAAAGGGAACTCTGGCGAGTCCCTCTACACGTTGAAATGAAACTCAGGGATATCTGGCATGCGCGCCGGGAGGCGTGTCCGGCGGGCTGTCCCGTCGTGCCGCGGCCTCCACTTCAGTCAGTAGATGGCGCAAGTCGGCCTGGGTCAGAAACCGGCCGTTCGCGATTACGGCGTGAATCTTTGTCGTGTTGCGGATGTCGTCGAGCGGGTTGGCATCCAGCAGCACCAGGTCGGCCAACTTGCCGCGCTCAATCGTACCCAGCTCATCGAGTCGATTCAGACACCGGGCGGGGTTGCGGGTCGCACTTTGCAGGACTTCCATGGGGGTCAAGCCCGCCCTGACCAGGAGTTGCAGCTCATCGTGCAAAGCAAAGCCGGCCAGGCAATCCAGCGCTCCGGTATCTGTGCCCGCGAGCAAGCGGACGCCGGCGCGGTGCATCTCCCTTACCAGCTCAAGCTGTTGGGGAAAGGAGCGTTTGAAATTCGCCAGGTCCTGCGCGCCCAGGTTCTTGTAAGTGGCCGCTCTGCGATTATCCCAGCGGCTTTTCAAAGACGACGGCACATACCGTGACCAGGCACTTTTGACGGTGCTACGGTCTGCGAGCCGGGCATGAGCTTGCCGCACTGCCAGGGTCGGGACATCCCAGGTGCCGTTGCGAATGAGACGCGCGAAAAGAGCTTCTGCCTTGGCCGCGTCATAGCCGTCGGCGGCCTGGACCTCGAGACGCAGCAGCGCGCCGGTGCTGCCCGGTTCACCGTGCTCTTGGGCAAGCCTGTTAAGCTCGCGGCGCAGTTCCTCTTCGCGAGAGGAGCAGGCCAGCGAGATGGCGCTCAAGTGCTCAATCGTTTTCTGCCCGGCGTCGGAGGCCTCCACCGCCGAGACGGCGAAGGGCACATGGCCGACCAGGGGAAATTGCAATTTCTTGGTTTCATCGGCAATCCCGAAGTAGGCGCTGCGCGGCAGGAGGTTATAGACCTTCACGCAATCGTAGCCTTGCGTCTTGATCGCGCGCACGGCCTGGCGGCCCTCGTTGGCGTCGGCGGCACGGAGCGAATCGGGCCACACCGGATCTGGCCCATCCACAATCGGCCCCGCCAGCACCAGACGTGGACCGAGCAGTTCGCCGTCGGCGAGTTTTTTGCGCCAGCTTAGGTGTCGGGGGAAACCGCACATGATGCGTATGCCCGTGACCCCGTTGGCCGTGAACAGTGGCAAGGAGGGTTCTTCGTACCAGTGTACGTGCATGTCCCAGAGGCCGGGGATCAAGAACTTGCCGGCGGCGTTCACGACGCGCGCACCGTCGGGCACAGTGATAGCGGCCGTCCTGCCTATGGCGCGTAGGCGGCCGCCCTGGATCACGACGGCCATGTCCGCTTGCGCCGGCCTGCCCGTGGCATCGATCACGGTGACGCCGGTCAACACGAGCGCCTTAGGCGGAGAGACTTGTTCAGAACGTGCTGGAATGGGATCGCTGAGCAGCGCGATCAAGAATAAGACAAGCGAAACTCTCATGGCGACCTCCAAAAAGGCCGCTCGATTCTAAAGAGTCCCCTCAATAAGTCGAGGCAGAGTTACCTCGCCCCTCCGCTAAAGCAAATTGCAGATTGTAGATTGCAGATTTGAGATTTCAATCTGCAATCTGCAATCTACAATCTGCAACTTCTCCGCGGTCTCTGCCCGAGATTTTTCGTTACTTCTTGTCCGCCGGCGGCTTTTGCGCGGCGTCGGCTGCTTTCTTGGGCGCTTCGTCCTGGAAGAAGCCGCCACGGCCGCGGCGTTCGCTGCCCGGAGGCTTGTCGCGCGGCAGCAGCTTGGGCAGATTGGCGACCCGCACTGCGGCCACGGCCATGACCTGCACGCCTTCCACAAGGTCATCCACGTGCACCTTGTCCAGCGTATCGGACTGCGAATGGTGCGTGAAGTTGTACTCGCTCATGTCCTGCTGCACGGCGAAACCAGGCACGCCCGCGTTCTCAAAGGATTGATGGTCCGAACCGCCCATGCCGCGCAGGTTAATGTCCTGGAGGCCCAGTTCCTTCAGAGAGACCAGTTCAGACTCAAGGATAGGCTTGACCGACGCACGGCCCTGGAGGCCGAGGCCGATCACCTTGCCGGTGCCGGTGTCGTGGACCAGGCAGAGGGAAATCTTCGGCAATTCATCCTTGTGCGCCTGGACATAAGCGCGCGAGCCGAAAAGCCCTTCTTCCTCACCCGTGAACAGGCAAAAGCGAATCGTGCGTTTCGGCTTGACGCCCGCGCGCATGAGCGTGCGCGCCGTCTCCAGGACGACACAGGTGCCGGTGCCGTTGTCCGTGGTGCCCTGGCCCAGGTCCCAGGAGTCCAGATGGGCGCCGACAATGACGACTTCATCCGGCTTTTCGCTGCCGGGGATCTCGCCGACCGTGTTGTACACGGTAATCGGGCCGGGCGTCAGTTTGTTGGTAATCTCGATTTCCAGGCGCGTGCGCTCGGGAGCCGGCCGGCCGGCCAGGCGGTAGAGCAGCGCGTAGTGCTCGTGGGCGATGAAGGCGGACGGGATCGGTTCGGCGGCGCTGACGCGATCGGCGCTGCCGCCGCTGCGCCAACTGCCGGTCATGTTGAGCAGCCCCTGGGGCTTGCCGGCATCCATCAGAATACAGGCCGCCCCTTCCGTGCGCAGGAAGTCGCTCAGCTCACGGCGGAAAGCCATGCGCTGTTGCCAATCCGCGAGATCGCGGCGCGACGGACCGCCCTGTTGCCCGTCGGCTTGGCCCCGGCCCTGCTTAGCGCCGTCTTTCGGAGCCTTTCCTTGCCCATCCGCGCCTGGCCCGCCGAAGCGGCCGCGGCCGCCGCGCTCACCCGGCGGCGTCGGCGTAAAGTTCGTGCGTACCGTCGCCGGCGGGCCTTGCAGCACGATGGCATCCTTGAGCTTCCCCTTGTACGGCGCCAGCTCCTGGGCGTTCTTGGCCTTGATGATGATCACGTCGCCGACGACTTTGCCCTTGGTTCCCGGCGACCAACCCATGCTGGCAATGGCCAGCGACCGGCCATTGTCCGGCTCCACGATCCGCGCGTAAGCCGTGCCGCGCTCCCAGCCGACCGGGATGGTCCACGGCTCGAGGTGAACGTTGGACAGGCCGTAGCTTCTCATCTTCTCCGCCGTCCATTCATTGGCGCGCTTCAGGGCAGGCGAGCCGGTGAGGCGTGCCCCGATCATGTCGCTCAGGTAGGTGAGATTGGCCATGAGATCCGGCCCTTCCTTGACCTGGTTAATGAGCTTCTTGTCGAGCATCAGCGCCTCGGCTTTGCCCGTGTCGGGCGACACCGGCACTTCCGCGCGGGTCAGCAAAGCGAAGAGAAAGAGCAGCAAAACGGCGGCGCCGAGCCGCCCCGCAGCGCGCACGAACAGCGCGCCCGGCAGCATGGGGGGTACGGAACGAGCCATCGGAAGGTTCTCCAAGAAGTCGAATCGGCTGGCTGGAATGAGAGCAGTCAGACTCTCCACCGCCCGCTGCGGGAAGAGTTCACTTCGACAATGTATCACGGCAGGAGCAGCTTGCGAAGCAGAAAAACGCCGGAGCGCGCGGATTTGCAGCCGGCCACATGCTTATCGATATGTCTCGGAGGACGCCAGGGCGGCCAGCGGCCGGCCGTCGGTCATCAGCCGCTCCTTGTCGTCCGGGCGAATTTGAAAAACGTCCGCCTCGGGTCGCTCGGGCTGCTCGGGGTCGCAGAGCACCAGGATGGAGTCGCCCTGGTTCCAGTAGCAGACGACATCTTCAGGCAGCCAGTGCGTCTTGCCACGCCGCGGACGGCCGTGTGCGTCGAGGAACTCAAAACGCAGGCGGCTGCGTGGCGGCGCGACAAGGCGGGCCCAGAAGGGCGAAGCGCGTTGCGTGACCTCCCCGAGCACCGGCGTGCCACGGAGCACGCGCCGTGCCTTGCGCGTCGCCCAGACCCAGCCGCCAAAGCCCCAAACGCAGCCGGCCGCGTACAGGATTCCTCCCAGCGTCAAGCTCATCATCATGATCCAGCGGCCGGTGATGGTCGGCACCGCGGCCAGCTGACTCTCTTCCGGCCGCTCGCGCTCATAGTCAATGAGGATATCATCGTACTTTTCAAACTTGTTCCACTCGCGTTGTTCCAGGCTGATGCGGCCCTGATGGCTGCGGCCGCTGGTATCCCGGTAACGGTAGCTCAGCCAGTAAGGCGATTTCGGCTCGTCCGCGGCCACCTTTTGCTTCTCGCTGCGCTGGCCCTTGTCCACAATCTGCGCCGATGTGGTGACCGTGGCCTGCCGCGCCTGCCGCGCCGAACTCCAAAACGAAAAGCCAATGCGCAGCAGCACCAGCCCGACCAGAAAGCAGCCCCCGGCGATCAGCATGGTTCGCTTGCCGCCGAGATAAAGCCAGCGCACTTCAGAGACGGAAAGCTTCGCGGGTTCCTGTGTGTTCATGGAAAGCAACTCGCACTTGATAGACTTGTCAGATTTGGTGGCGTCATTTCAACTATAGCCCGAAAAGCGCTGCAGGTACTAAGCATGGCTGGTGGCATGCTCTCTCTTCATGAGCGGAATCCCTTGGATTGCCAGTTTGCCAAGTTGGCGGCCACGAATTGGCAAACATGTCTTGCGCCACAACACTAAGCTGCGAAGTTACTTATGAATCCATTACGGCAAGTTTGCAGCAAGTTTGCCACTTTGCCACGAGGAGCCAGGGCCGTTCGTCGTAGCCGAAAACGAAAAGAACCCGGAAACTTCGGCCAGCTTGTCGAAGTCCCCGGGTTCCCTTGTGCTGCGTCAGCAGCACTTAGCCGCAGCAGCCATGATGGCCGTGACCGCGGTGACCGTGCCGGTGGCCGCGGCAGCCGCGATGACCGGCGCTGGCGTCGGAAACCAGCAAGCACAGGGTGACCAATACCAGGGCAACTTTCGTAAACAACTTCATACAGTTCTCCTTGTGAGAAGACATAGGCGATTTGCGAATTTTAGGGATGTCGCGGCGAATGGAAAGGATGGATTGGGAGATTTGTGGAAATTCTGCAGGTGGCGTTTTTTCTGCTGAGCAGCCTCCTGCCCCCCGAGCCCCCATATCCACACCAGGCAGCCATGACGACTGGTAGCCGATCTGAGCGATGCCTCGCTATGTAGTTCTGAATAAGATAGTGCAAAAGGAGAACTACCAACGTGGAAGGCCCGCACGACCGGCGATCTGAAGCTGCAAGGCCAGCCCCTGCGGGAGCGGCGCCGAGTGACGCGAAGAATAGTTCCCCTGCCGCAACGGCGGATCAAGCTGCTCATCCAGACCAACATCCCGCCCTGGCGCCGAGTCGTGCCGGCACACCGGTCACACCAGCCGAGGCTGCGCCTGCCGCGCATCCCTCGCGAAAATGGCTGCTGCTGGCGGGGGTCGTCGTCGGCCTGGCAGTCGCAGGTTACTTCCTGGTTCCCTGGATAATCCTCATATTCACCACGGTGAGCACCGATGACGCTTACGTAAACAGCCACGTGACCTTCCTCGCCCCGCGCGTCGGCGGCCAGGTGAAGAAGGTGTTCGTCGATGACAATTACCGTGTCAAGGCCGGGGACCTGCTGGTGCAACTCGACAAGGAGCCCTACGAGGTTCAAGTCGCGATCAACCAGGCCGCCGTGACGTCGGCGGAAGCAGACCTGGTGGCTGCCCAGGCCCAGGTGCGCGCCCTGGTGGCCCAGGCCCGTTCCAACCGCTTCAAGCTCGAACATGCGATTGAGGACGTCAACACCCAGCTCGCCAATTTGCGCGCCAGCGTGGCCACGCTCAGCAGCAAGAAGGCGACCCTGGAGCTGGCGCGCGCCAACCTCAAACGGGGCGACGAGCTCGCCCCCACGGGAGGCATCAGCAAGGAAGATCTCGACCAGCGCCGTCAGACGGTCAAGGTCGATGAGGCGGCCGTCGAGCAAGCCGCGCAGGCGGTTTACGCCATCCGCGTCGGCCTCGGCCTGCCCGCCAATCCGGGGCCGGGCCACGACCTGGCCGAGGCGCCGCCCGACCTCGACCAGAACTTCTCCACCGTCCGTCAGGCGCTGGCCGACCTGCTCCAGAGCGCCGCCCAGTTCGGCTACCTGATCACCACCTGGGACGCCACCCCGAAACAGGCCGTCGCCGACTTCTACAAGCAGGACCCCAAGGGCAACCTCGACCGCATCTACGCGCGCATCATTCCCATTGCCCCGGCCGTCAAACAGGCCGAAGCCAAGCTGCTCCAGGCGCGCAGCGACCTCGACCAGGCCAAGCTGAACCTCCGCTACTGCGACGTCGTCAGCGATATCGA
>DASZFN010000056.1:0-17925 GCA_035939715.1 Gemmataceae bacterium
GTGACGTTACAAAAGCTGACGGGCGTGAAACACGGTGAGAATGAGATCGTGAACGTCTTTCTGGAGGGAACGCCCCGGCAACAATTCCTGCAGCGTTCTCTTTATCAACGTTGCGCCGAGCGCTGGGCCAGGTGGTGGGAACTCCACTGGAACGAGTGCGTGACCGACGAACGCTACGCACGCGTCAACCTTGCTCCCCTGGCCGAAGAGGCGCAGGCCGTCAACGGCTTTCCCCACGGCCCCGAGGTGAAAGTCGATGGTCGGCGTGTGGGTCACGTGCTCGAATCCGTTCGCAACCCCAAAGCGAAACACGTCTTCCTGGACCTGGATACAGGTCGTGAGAGCGGCCTTCCCGAGCATCTGCGCGCGGCCGAGGGAGAACCGGAACGGCTCGACGACATTCTCGCCTGGGCTGCCCGCGAAGGCTTTGACCTCATGGGCACGACCTACCTGCCTCCCGGCAGCGACAAGCCGCATTATGTCTTGCGCGGCCTCGGGCTCGCCGCCTGGCAAATCGAAACAGGGCGCTGAAATACACTGGGCGCAGAACTCCAGGACAAAAAGCCTCTCAACATGGGCACACGAACTGATGGCCTGCTTGCTCGCTTCGATGCCGCGCGGGGACTCTATGTGCCCGAAGAAACCGCGACCTTTCTGTTTCAGACGCGCGAAGGCGGCTACGGCGTCATCTTCGTCGGGGTCGAAGTCCACGATGACAGCCTCAAGACCGGTGTCCCCGCGGGCCGCGATCTTGAACTCAGTCCGATCGCGTTTTACAAAGGGCGACGCTTCGCTTATTCCTTGATCACGGGCCCCGTCGCGAGGGGCGAGGCTGCGTCTCGCTGATTCGGCTCTGTTCCAGCAAAAGGAATGAGGCAGCTGCACCACACGATTATGTGGACTGGCGGACAGTAGGCGCGCCGGGAGCTGACCAAGGAGTCTTGCGTCTCTGACGCCGTTTGAGCCAGCGGATCATTGCTCCCCGGCCCGGCACAGACCGGGCTCCTTCTATGAATCATCCTCCGTTCTACTCGACAATCGGCTGCATTCATCGCGCCTGACGGTGCCGGGCTGATTGGTTACAATGAAGCTTGTTCCACGAGGCCGACCTAATCTAAAGGAGTCCCGATGCCCCCTACGTTAGGCAACGGCAAGGTGTGCTACATCGAGATCCCCGCCGTCGACATCCGTCGTTCGGCCGACTTCTACGCCAAGATTTTCGGCTGGCGGATCAGGCAGCGCGGCGACGGCCACATTGCATTCGACGACGCGACCGGCGAAGTGAGCGGCACGTGGGTGGTCGGTCGGCCGCCGTCGTCAGCACCGGGCCTGCTCATCTACATCATGGTCGACAGCGTGGCCGCGACCATCGACGCCATCATTGCCCACGGAGGCGAGCTCGTGCAACCGATCGGCGCGGACGCGCCGGAGGTGACCGCGAGATTTCGCGATCCCGCAGGAAACGTGCTCGGCCTCTACCAGGAGCCCGGGTGATCCGCTTGATAGTGTTTTGCATTCGAGGTGGGATCAGTTATGACTTTCCCCGTGATCGTTCATCCTTCAGATGGTCAATTTGAAGCCGCACTCGTCGGCGCGCCCGACGTGCGCGCCAGCGCTTCAACGCGCGAAGAGGCTCTCGCGGCACTGGAATCGGCGATTGCAAAGCGCCTGGATCAGGGCGAGCTGGTCGCCCTGGAGATTCGCCGCGGCGGTTTGGCCGGGCTCTTCGGGAAATACCGCGACGATCCCACCTTGCGCGAAATCTGTGAGACAGCCTACAGAGAACGCGATGCCGACGTGCAGGAATGAAAGCGTTCGACACCGACATTCTGACGGAAATCCTGGCGGGAAACCCCGCCTACGCCGAGCGGATCGCGCATGTGCTGGTCGGTGAGCAAGCAGCTCCGATCGTTGCCGTTGAGGAAATCATCCGCGGCCGGCTCAACACCATCCGTCAAGCGGAGGCAGGCAAAGGCCGGACCTCTATCGAGCAGGCGTAAATGCTCTTCGAGCAAACGCTTGACGACTTTCGCGAGCTGAAAGTTCTTTCGTTTACGCCGCAAGCTGAGGCGTTGGTGAAAGAGTGGCGCAAAAAGAAAATCAGAGGGTCCGCGCACGACCTGCGCATCGCCGCGAGTTGCGTGGTGAGCTCGGCCACGTTGGTTACGCGCAATCGCCGTGATTTCCAGTCTATTCCAGGACTCTCGGTTGACTTTTGGGATTAGCCAGAGATGCCTGATGAAGTCGCAGAGCCGACTCTTGTGCCGCTGTTGCGTCGTCCTGGGCCTACTGTCGGCGGCCTGCAACCGTGGCCAGCAGCCGCCGCCGGGTTCCGTCGGCGACGCACCCGGCGTGGTGGTGCAGGACAAACAACTCAAAGACCGGGAAGCGACCGACCATGTGATCGACGGCCAGACTCGGGGGGCCTACGAACAGCTCGGCGCGACTTTTGGCGGACTGTGCGCGGGCCACGAGGGTTTTGGCATCTACTTCCGTGAGGGTCCGCTGGTGGAGCAGGGGCTGTCGGGCTTTGCCTTCCTGACGGATTTGAAGGCGAGGCCGCCGGACGTGGCGGTGCCGTTTTTCCTGAGCTTGCACCGGCCCTCGGACGCAGGTCTGAAGAAGCTGGCGGGACTCAAGAACGTCGTGCTGCTCCGATTGACACTCGGCAGCGTCACGCCGGCCGGGCTGAAGGAATTGGCCCGCTTGCCGGACCTCCGCTCGCTCTATGTGGGTGAGACACCTCTGACTCCTGAGCATCTGAGGGCTTTGGCCGGGGTGAAGCAGCTCACCGACCTTGATCTCGAGGCCACGGGCATCACGGATACCACGGGCATCACGGATGCCGGGCTCAAGGAGCTGGCCGGCCACTCGGGCCTTACCCGGTTGTACCTGCACCGGGCGTTTCTCCAGATTACCGACGCCGGCTTGAAGGACCTGGCCCGCATGAAGAATCTGACCGCGCTCGGTCTGCGCCTGTACGGCGGGCGCGTGACGGACGCGGGCCTCAAGGAGCTGGCCCGGCTCAGCAAGCTGTCGAGCCTCAACTTGACCGGGGCTGCGCTGAAGGACACGGGGCTAAAGGAGCTGGCGGGACTCAAGGACCTCAGCGAGCTTAACCTGAGCAGTACCCAGGTAACAGACGCGGGCTTGAAAGAATTGGCCGGTCTCAAGAAGCTGACGGCGCTTCGCTTGAACGATACGCGGGTCACGGATGTCGGGCTGAGGGAGCTGACCGGCCACCAAAGCCTCTCGACGTTGGAGCTGATGGCCACGCAAGTGACGGACGCGGGACTCAAGGAGCTGGAGCGCCTCCCCAAGCTTACGAAGCTTGTCCTTAGCGATGAGAAAGTCACGGATGCGGCCCTGCGTTTGCTGCGCAAGATCGGCTCACTGCATGCCCTCGGCGGGGCCAAAGGGAAAGACCAGTCACGCCCGCAAGCGGACGCCGAAGTGGTGCGGCTGAACCTGAGCGCGACGCGCGTGACCGACGCGGGGCTGAGGGAGCTGGCCCCGCTCACGGGCCTGGCCTGGCTCGATTTGCTCGACCGAAAGGTGACGGACGCGGGGCTGAAGGAACTGGCCTCCCTGAAAAGACTCACGTCGCTTGGCCTGACCGGCACGCAGGTCACGGACGCCGGCCTGAAACATCTGGCGGCCATGCCCCAGCTGACCGAGCTTGCCCTCGGCGGCGTAGAGCTGACGGACGCGGGGCTGAAGGAACTGGCAACCCTCACCCGGCTCAGGTCGCTCGGCCTGAACCAAACGCCGGTGACGGACGCCGGCCTCAAGGAGTTGACGCCGCTCAAGAACCTTACCGAGATCCACCTGGTTAAGACGCGCGTCACGGATGCCGGCGTGGCCGAGCTGCGCAGGGCGCTGCCCCAGTGCGAGGTCCTTCGTTGAAAGAAGTTCGCGATTACGATGGTCTTCAGCTTCTTGGCCCTGCTTATCGCGCAAGAAGCCAGGCATGCCAAGTCCGCCGTTGACTTGCACAACGCGTTCTTCGGCGTCGGCGGCAAGTTTGCCGAGTTGTTCCCCACGCGCGACGAACGGGAGGGTTTGCGCAAACACCTGAGTATCGGGAGATTCTCCGCCTTCGAGCGCTTTTGGCCCAATCGGAAAAAGCTGCATCGTAAGATCGCCAGTCTTGATTCTCCAGACCTGGGCTCGGGGGCTGCGCAAGTCGCCGTCGCGCACTTTGTCACAATGCTCGACGAATCACCGTTCTCGACTTTGTTTCGGCCTGCACGGAGCAATTTGGAAAGATTCGCGGCGTCTTGCTCCAGCAAGGGCAGGGGCACTATTGAATCTGAAATAGAAGCCGAGCGGACAAACGTGGATGGGCAGCTTTGAGCGCCCGATTGCTGAGGTATCAGTGGCATGGTAAGATACTCGCGTCATGTTATCCCAAAGCTACACGTGCAAACGAAGGTCATGAGGGAGCGGACGATGAGTATCAACATCGAGCTCACAGCCCAAGAAGTCGCCGCTCTCAAGCAGGTGACCAAGATTCAGGATGATGCAGAAGCTGTCAGCAAAGCGGCACGGGAGTTTTTGCGACTCGCTCGCCTGCGCGAGTTGAAGGGTGTTTCTGGAAGAGTCGATCTCGAGGCAAATTGGCAGGAACTGGAAACCCTGGAACTCGGCGAGTCAGACTTCCCGAGCTAAACAATGAGGCCTGATGGACGATTGGGTCTTTGTGGACACTTGCATTTGGTCTTCGTTCTTCGGCAAGCCCAGCTCACCCGAGAAACTGGCCGTCGATGATTTGCTTGACGCAGATCGAGTAGCGCTGGTCGGGCCCATCGTGAGCGAAATCTTGCTGGGCTTTCGCCGCAAAGATCAAGCGGACTGGATTGCATCGCGCTTGCGGCTGGCGCACTATGTCGAGGCCGTCTGGAATGATTGGCGCGCAGCGGCAGACCTTGGCCGCGAACGCGCCGCCAACGGACATCAACTCCCATTGACGGACCTTGTGGTTGCCGCTGTTGCCAAGCGCTGCAATTCGTGGATCTATACGACCGATCCGCATTTTGACTGCATTGCCGATATTAAGCGATTTTGGCCCGGAAAGTGAATTAAGGACGCTGTTGCGTAACAATCCGGAACCGCGAGCAACGCCCCGTGATGCCCGGTCCCCCGACCTCGAGACGTTTCGGAGGCAATTGTAGTCGCTTCCAGGACTGCTCAGCGGAAAAACTTAAGGTAGAGATTCTGCCGCACGAAGCGCTTGCGAAGCAGCGGGATTGACAGGCGGTAGCGGAGCGCTCCCTTCTGGCTTTGTTCCTCCAGGATCTTGGTGCGGGCCAACTGGGAAAGCAAGAACGCGGCCTTTTCGCGCGGAATCTTGTGTTCCACCAGGCGCGCGAAGATTTGCTCTTCGAGAACCCAACCTTCCGGCTGCTCGTCGCCCAGCTTGGCTATGAGAGCCAGAGTCCCCTTGCCGAGCAGGGCCTCCTGGGGATGCATGATCTCGGCCACGCTGTAATCGGAAATCAGCACGGCAAAGAGCGCATCGTAAGCGGGACCCTCCGAGACCATCCTTTCTTCAAGGGCCTGGATGTCTGCCAGGGTGACGGTCGCGCGCCGCTCGCGCTTGGCCCTGTCGACGATCAGTTTCAGGATGAATTGCAACAGGTAGGGATGGCCCGCGGTCAGCCGCCAGAGATAATCGACGGCGCCGGGATCGTAAGCGATCCGCCCCTGCAGCGGTTGCGTGATCAGCGCCCTGGCCGCCTCCTCATCCAGGTAGTAGAGCGTGATCGGTTTCATGAGCTTCAGGATCTGCAGGCCTTCCTTCTCGTCGTACTCCGCCATGAACGGGCGCACCAGCACAATCAGCGTAAACTTCCGCTTCAAGTCCCGGTCCTTGAGCAGCGAGCTGAGGTGGTGCATGAAGGGAACGTCGATGTACATGTCATGCGGGAGCAAACTCCCGGTTCGACGCGGGTTGCGCTGCAGGGCAATCTTGTTGCGTTCGATCACTTTGCGGACTTCCGAGAATTCGTCGATGAACAGGACGATGCGGCGGTGGGCGGCCTCCGCGAAGCCGTGCAGCAGCTTGCCGAACATGGAAAAGAACTGGGTGCGGTCGCCGCGCTCGTAGCGGCTGGCGGCAAAGAGCTCGTTGGTCAAGCCGCGCAGGTCCTCAACGGCCCGGCCGATGCCCTGGTCGGATAACTTTTCCGTGATGGCCTCGATACAGGCATGCAGCAAGTCGCGGTACTTGACCTGCTCGCCGCCCAGTCCCTGCAAATCGATTTTGACCAGCGCAATGTTCGTGCCGGCCCCCGGGATCTGCTCCAGGCGCTCTTTCAATCCTTCGTCGATCAAGGAGGTCTTGCCCATGCGCTGCAATCCGAAGATGGCCGTGTGCGTGCCGCTGCTGATGGCCTCCACGAGTTCGTCGAGTTCCGTGGTCCGTCCCTTGAAGGTCCGGCTATTCGCGGTGGTGTCGAATTCGTACGGGTTTTCGAAATCGGCAAGGGACGCCTCCGAAGCGCGGGCGTTGGCGGCCTGCTGCCTTCTTGAAGCATGGCCCTGAGCTTTGCCGGCCCGGCGCCGAACCTCGGTTACCGGTGGCACGGCCGTTTCCTTGAGCGCCTCTTCGATCTCGAGGCGCACGTCGCCGATGTCCCGGCGGCGGCGCTGCAGATTCTTTTGCAGACAGCGGCCCAGGAGATCGCGGACGCGCTCGGGCAAGGCGTCGGGGAGGCAAGCCCAGTCCAGTTCCCGTTCGAGAATCGCCACATAGGTATCGGCGACCGTGGCGGCGCGGAAGACCGGGCGGCCGGCGAGCATCTCGTAGAGAATGCAACCGAACGCCCAGATATCCGTGCGTTTGTCGACCGGCTTTCCCCGTGTTTGCTCAGGACTCATGTACGCCGGAGTGCCGAGGACGGCGCCTTCCTGTGTGGCGGGCTCGTCGATCGTGGATTGCGAGCGCTCACGCGCGGGCTCGATCGCCTTGGCCAGACCGAAGTCGAGGATTTTGACCCGGTCCTCCGCGGTGAGTTTGATGTTTGCGGGCTTGAGATCGCGATGGACTACCCCCTTGTCGTGAGCGGCCTCCAGTCCTTCGGCGATCTGTTTGGCGATCGCGAGCACCTCTTTTACGGGCAACGCCCCTTGCTCGAGACGCTGGGCGAGCGTCAGGCCGGGCACCAGCTCCATGATGAGAAACCGTACGCCGTCCCTTTCCCCCAGTCCGTGCAATGTGGCGATATTGGGATGGTTCAGGGACGCCAGCAGGCGCGCTTCGCGCTCAAGGCGTTCCAATCGATCCGGATCCTCAGCCAGGTCGGAGCGCACAACCTTGAGGGCGACCTCGCGCCCCAGGCGGCTATCGCGTGCCCGGTAGACCTGGCCCATGCCACCTGCGCCGAGCAGCTCGAGGATATCGTAAACGTCGAAGCGCGTACCCGGCGTCAAGACCATCGCGGCCTCAGGGAATTGGCATGAACGGCATGTTACGAAGTGGAGGTTATCATTGAGAGCCGCGGTTGTCATGAGCAATACATCGCCCAGCCATTTGCGAGACCAGACGTCAGGCAGGTTGGTGGAGCGATGGGGGGCGGTTCTAAAAATGTTTCTCGCAGAGGACGCGGAGAAGGCAGAGCACCTCATCCCGTCGCGCCGGTGAAAAGGGCCTGCATGACTTCGCCCCGGTTCAAGCGCACCGGCCGCTGTTGACGGTCGTGTACTTCGACGCCGGGGTCCACGCCGAGGAGATGATAGACCGTTGCCCCCACATCATCGGGCGTGTAAGGCGTCGTGGCGGGAAAGGCCCCGATCTTGTCCGATTTGCCGATCACCTGTCCGCCGCGTACGCCGGCGCCGGCGAACAGGCCGAAGAAACAGGGCGCCCAGTGATCGCGGCCGGGGGTCCGCGAGCCGGGCATGGTGGTGATCTTCGGCGTCCGGCCGAACTCGCCCAGCATCAGCACGAGCGTGTCCGCCAGTAAGCCCGTCGCCTCCAGGTCGTCGAGCAGAGCCGCCACGCCTCGGTCGAGCGGCGGCAGCAACTTCTCCTTGAGCCGCGGAAAATTCTCGCCGTGCGTGTCCCAGTTTTGCACGCGACCCATGTTGGCCTGCACCACCGGCACTCCTGCTTCAACCAGCCGTCGCGCCAGCAGCAGCGACTGGCCAAAGGCATGGCGGCCATAGCGGTCGCGCACTGCGGCGGGCTCGCGGTCGATCTCAAAGGCACGCGCGATCTTGCCGGAAGTCAGCACCGAGAACGCCAACTGCTGCTGATCGGACAGCCGCCGCCCGGCGGCCACGGCGGCAAGCTGCGCTTGCTGGCGATTGACCTGCTCCAGCAGGACCTGCCGGTCGCTCAGCCGGTCGATCTCAAGTCCCTGAGCCAGGCGCAGGCTGTCGACTCGAAATTCCCGCGCGTTCGGGTTGCGCGTGATTTGCCAGGGATCGTGCCTGGGTCCCAGAAAGCCGCCATGCTGGCCCGGCCAGGTCAGCGGACCTTCCATAAGAAAGGTCGGCAAGTTGACGCCGCTCGGCACGCCATCGTGGCGCGGTCGCAGGAAATCCAGTGCCGAGGCATAGCTGGGCCAGTCGTCGCGCGACGCCACCTTGTCGAAGAACGCTCCTGGTTGCGGATGGCCGGTGAGTACATGGTGTGTGGCCACCAGATGGTTGTTTTCGCGGTGCGCCATGGAGCGGACCAGAGCGTACTTACCTGTGCGCGCGGCGAGCGCCGGAAGATGCTCGCAAATGTGGATGCCCGGCAGCGTCGTGGCGATGGGCTTGAATTCGCCGCGTACCTCCGGCGGCGCCTCCGGCTTCATGTCGAACATGTCGAGATGGCTGGGAGCGCCGGTAAGGAAAATCAATATTACAGATTTGGGCTGGCGCGCGGTCGGCCGATCGTTTTCGCGAGCCTTTGCCTGCTGGCCCAACAAACTGGAGAGACCGATTCCCAGCAGGCCCGAATAGCCAACTTGCAGTAACTCGCGGCGGCTTACACCGATGGAGTGACGATGACCGAGGGAACTACCTGTCACGAAGTTTATCCTTCCAGGCGGGGGTGAGACACCGTCGGCGGGCTTACTCAATTAGAGCATGCTCCCCGGCATGGTCAAATAGCATTTTCTCGTTGCGGAGGCGGCCGGGGGCCGACCGGCGTCAGCAAGACGGCCAGCACGCCGGTCACGAAAATGCCGTCGAATGTGCCCGCGCCGCCAATGGAAGCAACGGGAGCGCCGAGGCCCCGAATCTTGTCGAGATTCATCAGATCCGCGCCGATCAACGTTCCCAGGCTGCCGCATATGTAGGCCAGCGCCGGCGCACGTCGCCACGCCAGTACCAGGGCCGTGCCCGCGGCGACAAGCGGCGGCACAAACACCGGCAGGGTGATGCCGACGCCAGGCTGCGGCTTGGCCAAATGGTGCGCCACGGCCGCCACCACGGCAATCCCAAGCAGGGCACGGATAAAAAAGCGGTTCTGAATCAGGAGATAAAGTGACAGCAATGCCGGAATCACGGCGCCGCCCACATTGACGGCAATGATGGTGCGCGGCCATTCTTCTACCTCGGGGACGATATGGGAGACTCCAAAGTAGGTTACGATGCGATCCGATTCCACGCGCTCGGGCGGCAACTCCGCCACGGGAATGTTGATGTAGCTCCCCAGAAGAGACAGCAACAGCAGGGCGAGCGCATTACGGTGATCGATCCCCATCCGTTCATAGGCATATCGCAAGATGCGCAGTTCGATCAGCGCCAGCGCCACGGCAAGAAACAGGAAAAGCACCAGCAAGAACGGCCAGGTGAGGGGAAAGTAGTGCATGCCCGAAGGACGCATGGAGATGTCCTCGCCTAGGGCCAGCATGGCGGCGGGCACCCTCGCAAATATGCTGCGTCAGGAGCGAGTGGGCGCCGCCTCGTACCAAACCAGCCAGTGGATGATACGTGGTTTCCCCACGCTCAGCAATGCAGTCAACTTGGTTCGATAAGAATCAAGGCTCGCGCCGTTCGGGAATGCAAATAAGGGTGATCTGCAGTTCGGCTGGCGCCTCGGCGCTAATGGATAGGCGCGATCGCTCTCGGCCTGGGGAATGTGCGCGAAGGTAGGCGGCGCTGGTGCCGGCTAATTGGATTTGCATCTGTGCGCCGTCCAGAGACAACTCGGTGACATGCGGTCCGTTCAGGCTTTCGCCGCCCAGAGGATGGCGCAGATCAAGATGGAGCAGAGGCGCGGGCGAGGGTAGATCGGTGCCGCTCAGAAGCACCGCCACGCACCATTGCCGAAACAATTCCGCAAAATGCTCGCCCGTGGCCGCCTCGAGATTGGCAACGCCCGCCAGATTGCTCTGTATGAGCCGGCGGGGAAGGTCCTCCCCATAGCGATCGGCACACCAGCGCACAAACAGATAAGCCGCCCCGCGATGACCGGGACTGCGCCACGACCCGGCCGCGTAGTAATCGGGCACCACGAGCGCGAAGCGCTCCGGCGCGTTGAGAAACGCCGCGATGCGATAGTCGAGATTATGCCAGCCGTAGCTGTGCAAATCTTCCGCCAGATGCGCCAGGCCTTCGTTAAGCCAGGCTTCTTCATCCTGGCGCGGCGTCCCGGCAAGGTAATTATGGAATACATGCTCGCTGAAGAGGATGGCGTGCGTATATTCGTGCGCCAGGATGCTGTGGAGATACGGGCCCGGCTGGAGATCCGTACTCAGATACATCATGTCGCAGTGGTTGCTGAAGGGGGCCGGCACATCCCGGTACCAATCGCTGCCGCGCACGCAACCCTTGAGCGCATCGTTGCCGCGGCAAAGCTCTGCGAGCCGGCCGGTGAAGAGCATGGTAAAGCGGCCGTCGCGGTCCACATCGGTCACCTGTCCGAGCTGTCGCCGCGCCAACGGTAAGATCTCGCTGTCGAAGGTACGAACGGCGTCGGCAATTGTCGGTTGAAGTTGCCCTGTCTTGGCGCAGGCGCAATCGACGTACACCTGGCAATAGCGGCCGACCGCCCGAAGGTCGGCATGAATGGTAGCATAGCTCTCCGGGTTCTCAAAGTCGCGCTCTCCCCGGAAGAGGTAAAAGACTCTTCGCCGGGGCGGCTCAAGCCGCGCAGGATAGTCTTCTACAGGCCCCTTGCTCTGCCGGGCTTTCGCCAGACGTGCGCCGAGTTCGCGAATCCGCGCCTGCCAGGCTTCGTCCGCCACGCGCGCTTCAAAGGGGATATCAACCGGACGAGATGTCGCCTCGGTACGGACCAGCACATTATGCGGACCCGGTCGCCGGGACAGGGAGCCGAGGATCAGATAAAGCTGGTCGTTTGCGTGCGGCGTGGGCAGGACAATTTCACACCGGCCGTTTTCAACCCTAATAGGCAGCGGGCGGCTGCTCGCCAGCTCGTCCGCCTGCACCAAGCCGGCTAGAAATGTGCTCGCCAGCAAGCCCAGACAACGCAAAGTTTGCAGCCAGGCATTCAAGGGTTAGGTTCTCGTAGCTGCGCGGATTCGCTGTGTGCGAGGAAGATGCCCCTCCTTTCACTTCGGCGTACTCTGTGCGGTTCTTGAGGAAAACGCCGATCACCCGGTCTGTGAATACGCCTAAACTCGTCGATTATTGCTCAAGTTCACTCTGGCGGCGTGCAATTGGCTAGAAGATAAATGAGTGCATTAAGCTGGTATAATGGCCCTCAGTTCCCTGAGGTGGTCCATGCTCGATTACGAGACGTTTTGCGATCCGGAGTGGCTTGAGTGGTATCGGCTGACGCCGCAACAGCGCTGGGCCGAGAGCCAGAAACTCTGGCAGACCTATCTGGCGTTAGGAGGCTCTCTTGACCCCGAGCCCGATACGCAAAGTCCTTTCTTCGATGCGGCAGCACCAGGTCCAGTACCTGCTGATGGGCGGCCAGGCGTGCGTGTTATACGGCGGAGCGGAGTTTAGCCGCGACACCGACCTGGTTGTCCTGGCAGACACCGAAAACCTGGCCCACCTGAGCGCGGCCCTGAACGAGCTTCAAGCCAAGCGGATCACGGTGCCGCCGTTTGAGCGGCGCTACCTTGACATGGGCCTGGCCGTGCATTTTCGCTGTGAGCATCCTGAAGCCAACAAGCTGCGCATCGACATCATGACCAGGCTGCGCGGCGTTGCTCCTTTTCTGGAGCTTTGGCAGCGGCGTACGACTCTTCTCGCCGACGGGGAAACGATCGAGCTGTTGGCGCTGCCTGACCTGGTCCAGGCCAAGAAGACACAACGCGACAAGGACTGGCCGATGATCGGGCGCTTGCTGGAGGCCAACTACCTGCAGAATCGCGACAATCCTACGGAAGCCCAGATTGACTTCTGGCTGAAGGAGTTGCGCACACCTGCTCTTCTTATTGAAGTTGCCACGCGCTACCCGCAGGCGTGTCAACAACTGCAGTCGGCGCGCGGCTTACTCGCCCTGGCGCTCGCTGCCGATGACGCCGCGCTCGGCGCCGCTCTCAAGGCCGAGGAAGAGGCCGAACGCTTGGCGGACCGAGCCTACTGGCAACCGCTGCGTGTGGAACTTGAGCGCCTCCGGCACGAGACCAGAATGCAGGGGCCGCCTGCTTGATAATTGGTTTTGCTTCAGCCAATCCTTTGAAGCCGGTGACTCAGTTTGACTTCAGCTCCTTGATGCGCAAATTGCGGAAGCGGACGTCCAGCGGCTCCTGTTTATCTTTCACGGCGTGCACCTGAAGGCCGATGAATCCTGAGGGCGTGACCGAATCTTTCAGGTCTGCGGCGGCAACACCGTTCAGCCACGTCTTGATGGAATCGCCCCGGCATTCGATGCGGAACTTGTTCCAGTCATTCTGCTTGAACGCCTGGCGCGCCGTCTCGTTCTCCTTCAAATCGACCAGCCAGCCGCGGCGGCCTTCGTCGTAGATGCCGCCTGTCCAGGCACGCGCGGACGGATCGATTTCTACCTGGTAGCCGTGCACCCGGCCGGCCGGGATTTTGTAAGTCTTGCCGTTCAGTTGGCCTGTCCTTGGCTCGTCAAAACAATGACTACGAATCTGCACGCCTGAATTCAGCAACGGATGAACTTTGAATTCAAGTTCGAGAATGAAATCGCTGTAGTCCTTGCTCGTACAGAGAAAAGAGTTGGCTGTCTTAGGCACGGACACGCCGACAATCTCTCCGCCCTCGGCGCGATAGTTGGCCTTGCCGCCTTTTTGCACCCAGCCGGTGAGGTCCTTGCCATTGAGCAGGCTGACCCAACCGGGATCGGCGTCGTCCGCGGAACTGGTTGCGACGGCAATGTTCAACAAAATCGCGGCCAGGGTCGTGACAACGAACTGATAGAGAGTTTTCATGGTTGGTCCTTTCAGAGGTGAAGGGAGCGCATAGGTGAACCTATGCCGCATACCGCGGTCAGGCAACGGCTACGAGCTAATGCGAACAAGGACATGGCACGCGGGCTCATAACCCGCTATTCTGTAGTGCCGGGAAGCCATGCGGGCTCGGTTGTCTGCGCGCATCAAACGGCTCGACTTTCACAAGGAGTTCGGCCATGTCGGAGGAGATCCTCGACCAAGTTCAGCAGAAATACGGCGCTGTCGCCGCCAGCCGGCTCTCCGGCGAACATGCCGGGGTGCGGGCCGTGGCGCAAGCCTTTGGTTATACGGCTGAGGAGCTAGCCTCCATTCCCGCCGAAGCCAACCTGGGGCTTTCCTGCGGCAACCCGACGGCTTTTGCCCGCCTCCGATCTGGGGAGATAGTCGTCGATCTAGGCTGCGGCGCCGGTCTGGATGTGCTGCTGGCTGCTCCCAAGGTCGGCGCCACAGGCAAGGCCATCGGCATCGACATGACCAGCGCGATGATCGAGCGCGCGCGCCGCAACGCGGCCAGACAGGGTTTGCGCAACGTGGAATTTCACCTGGCCAGCATCGACCATTTGCCGCTTGCTGATGCCTCGGCAGACTGCATCGTCAGTAACTGCGTCATCAACCTGGCGCTTGACAAGCGCGCTGTTTTCCGAGAAATGTTCCGTGTCCTCAAACCGGGCGGGCGGGTCGCCGTCAGCGATATTGCGCTCAAGAAGCCGTTGCCCGAAGATATCGCCCGTGACCTGTTGGCGTACATCGGCTGCATCGCGGGGGCCATCAGCATGCAGGCCTACGAGCAAGGACTCCGCGCCGCCGGCTTCGGAGTTGTGGAGATCGTCGATACGCACAAGGACCTCAACGCCTATGCCCAGGTGGAAAACCAGTCGGTGTGTTGTTCGCCCCCGGCCGCCTCGTCTCAGGATCTCCCCATGGTCGATGGCAGCTGTGCCGGTTCGGCAACGGAGGTGCATAAGGGTCTGGCCGAGCTGCTCAAGCGGTACAACGTCAATGACTACGCTGCTAGCGTCCAGGTGTTTGCCTTGAAGTTGTGACCTCGAGGAAGGCCATGCCGTCGCTGACTCTATTGCGTCAAGGCCATCCCCTGGCCGAGCCGGTGAACCAGCTTCGCGTACTGGCGAACGGCACGCATCTGCCTTTCGAGCAGGCCCTCGCCAGCCAGGGGCTGCTGCCGCTCCAGGCCACGGGCATTCAGGTCCTGCAAGTCAACGTCGGCAAGCTCTGCAATCAGACCTGCAGTCACTGCCATGTCGACGCCGGCCCGGATCGCCGCGAGATAATGACGCGTGCGACGATGCAGCAATGCCTCAACGCGCTGGCCGGCAGCACCATTCCAACGCTGGACATAACCGGCGGCGCGCCCGAGATGAATCCGCACTTCCGCTGGTTGGTGAGCGAGGCGCGCAAGCTCGGCCGTCACGTGATCGATCGCTGCAACCTGAGCATCCTGCTCGCACCCGGTTACGAAGATCTTCCGGAGTACCTGGCCGGGCATGGGGTGGAGGTGGTCGCCTCGCTGCCCTGCTACCTGCCCGCGAATACGGACGCCCAACGCGGACCGGGTGTTTTCGCGAAGTCCATGATCGCCCTTCGGCGTCTGAACGCGCTGGGCTACGGACAGCCGGGGAATTCCCTGACCCTGACGCTGGTGCACAACCCCCTCGGCCCGTCGTTGCCATCGCCGCAACCCGCCCTCGAGGCCGCTTACCGCAAGGACCTGCTGGAAAAGCACGGCATCGTCTTCAGCCGGCTCTACACCATTACCAACATGCCGATCAGCCGTTTTCTCGACGACCTGGTGCAGAGCGATCGCTATGACGGATACATGGACAAGTTGATCGCCGCCTACAACCCCGCGGCCGCCGCAGGCGTCATGTGCAGAACCACTCTGTCGGTCGGGTGGGACGGCAGTCTCTACGACTGCGACTTCAACCAGATGCTCGAGCTAGGACTGGCGCCCGGACTGCCCGGCCATATCCGTGATTTCGCTGCGGCACAGCTAGGCGAGCGCTCGATCACGATTGGACAACATTGCTATGGCTGCACGGCGGGCAGCGGGTCGGGCTGTCATGGTGCCATTGTGCCTTGAAGAGACCTCAACGCTGTTTTTTGACAGCACCTGAAAGGTGAGGCCATGCAAGAGACGTCCCGGGACATGATATTCTTCCTCCAGCGCACACCTCCGCACACCTTGAACCAATCGACGCCGGCAGCGCTCGGTTTTGTGGGGAAATCCCTTGACATCGGCAGGGCCTCTTCTAACATTCATAGTTATCCTCAAGTCCTCCGACCTTGCACTGCCCGGCACTTTTTGCGGTCCGACGAGAGACGCGGGGATTGGAGAGGACAGTTTTTATGTCGTCGCAACCTCCTCGCCGCCGCCGTCTGGAAGTCGAAGACATCGGCGACGTCACCGTGGTCAGCTTCACCGATCGCAAAATCCTGGACGAACAAAACATCCAGGTTATCGGCGAGCAGCTCTTCGGCCTGGTGGACGAATCAGGACGCAAACGGCTGCTGCTTAATTTCGGCAACGTGGAATACATGTCCAGTGCCGCCCTGGGCAAGCTCATCACCCTCAACAAGAAAGTGAACGCCGCCGGCGGTAAGTTGATCCTGTGTAATATTGACCCGCAAATCCGCGAGGTCTTTGAGATCACCAAGCTGGACAAGCTGTTCGTCATTTGCGGCGACGAACAGGAGGGCCTGCAGAAGTTCTAAGGCGCCGCGCGGGCGCTCGGCCATGTTGCTTGCGACGACTTTGACGATAGGAGCGGAAACGAGTGCCCTCAACCACTCGCCGTGAGACGGACTTTATGAGCCAGCAGGCACCCGAGCACCCCGTCGCGGTCGAGATCTCCAGCGATCCGGCCGAGGCACGCAAGATTCAGGAAGAAATCGAACGGCAACTGCAAACCACTCTCTTCTCCGAAAAAGAGATCTTCAGCATCAAGCTCGCCCTGGAAGAAGCGCTCGTCAACGCCATCAAACACGGCAACCAGTTCGATCGCGCCAAGAAAGTCCGCATCGCTTACAAGGTGGATAAGGACCGCTTCGACATCAAGATCAGCGACGAGGGCTGCGGCTTCGATCCCGCCGACGTGCCTGATCCCACCGCCATCGAAAACCTGGAACGCCCCTGCGGCCGCGGCCTCATGCTCATGCGCTATTACATGACCGAGGTGCAATTCAGCTGCAGCGGCAATTCTGTCAGCATGACCAAGCTGCGCAACGGCAGCAAATAGCCAGTGGTCCGTAGTCAATAGTCAATAGTCAATGGTCAGGAGCAGCCTGCGAGAACCATTTGCAGCCTGCGGCCAACCAGGTCCGTTCTGATATGCTGTTTCATGACCATTGACTATTGACTATGGACTATGGACTACGAACCACGGACTGCACACCATGTCGCTGACGCCGATGATGCAACAGTACCAGGAGGCCAGGCAGCGCCATCCCGGCATGCTGTTGCTTTTTCGGATGGGCGATTTCTATGAGTTGTTCGACGACGATGCCGAAGTGGCGTCGCGCGTGCTAGGCATAACCTTGACCAGCCGCGATAAAACCATTCCCATGGCAGGTTTTCCGCATCATGCCCTCGACGGACACCTGCGTCAGCTGCTGCGCGCGGGGCATCGCGTCGCGATCTGCGACCAGGTGGAAGATCCGGCCCTCGCCAAGGGCCTGGTGAAGCGTGAAGTGACGCGCGTGGTTACGCCGGGAACCCTTACCGAGGATGATCTGCTCGATCCGCGGCAGCCCAACCATCTGCTGGCGATAAGTCCCGGGCAGGGCCGCGGCGCCGAGGGGAGGTTTGGGTTGGCCTGGGTGGACCTGTCCACGGGCCAATTCCTGGCCGCGGACATTGCTGCCGATCAACTGCGCGACGAGCTGGGACGACTGGCGCCCTCGGAATGTTTGTGTCCCGAGAACACGACCGAGGCGCTATTGCAGTCGCTGCAGGTGCAACATCCCGGCATGGTGTTGTGCCGGCGGCCGGACTGGACCTTCGAGCCGGCCACGGCACGGGCTGCCCTGCTCAAGCACTTCAACGTCAGGACCCTGGCGGGCTTCGGCTTTGCCGATGAACAGCCCTGCCTCATCGCGGCGGGGGCACTGCTCCTGTATCTGCAGGAGACTCTGAAGGCGAGCCTGGCGCATGTGCAGGGCGTACGCGCCTATAGGCACAGCCAGTTTCTCCTTATCGACGAGGTAACCCGCCGCAGCCTGGAACTGACGCGCACCCTGCGCGACGGTGAGCGCGACGGTTCGCTGCTGGCCTTTCTCGACCGCACCGTCACCTCCATGGGAGCCCGGCTGCTCCAAGAGTGGCTTGTGTCGCCGCTCGGCGAGCGCGCGCCTCTGGAGGCTCGGCTCGATGCCGTGGCGGAATTGAAAGAGGACCATAACCTGCGCCAGGAGCTGCGCGCCGGCCTTGGCGACGCCGGCGACCTGCAGCGTCTGACGGCGCGCGTGAGCACCGGCCGGGCTTCACCGCGCGACCTGTCTGCCGTGGCGCGCACGCTGCGCCTGCTGCCGCGCCTGAAGGCGAAGATCACGGCGCGGCGGGCCGCGCTGCTGCGCG
>DASZFN010000057.1:0-4876 GCA_035939715.1 Gemmataceae bacterium
AAACGCGGTGTAGAGCGCCCCCCCGCCAGGGGCAGGCGAGGCTTCTTTTCATTGATCGCCGGAGCGCGCGCCATTGATATCAGGCTTCGGCAGCTACGACTTCTTCCGCGGCCAGAGTAGCGAGCAGCTTGCGCAGGATGCGCGCCAGGTGCCGCCGCTCTCCAGGATTGAGTTGTTCATAAAGCCAGGCCGCCGCCGCATGGTCCGCCAGCGCGCTTTCTTTGCCCACCATCTTGCCGCGCTCCGTCAGGGATATGAGTATGGCGCGCCGGTCGGAGGGATGCGGCTTGCGGGCCACGAGTCCCTCGGCTTCCAGCCCGTCGACGAGCTTGGTGACATTGCGCGGCGTAACGTCCAGGAACGCGCCCAGGGCGCTCATCTGGCAGTTGCCCTGGCAATGCAAGGCGGCCAGCAGCCGGGCCCGTGCCGGCGTGGTCCCGGCCCGCTCCATTTCCGACCAGATCCGCCGCGTGTACGCTTTACCGAACTCGCCGATCAGCTGAGCCAGTTCTTGAGAGTTTGCCATTCCGGGCAGCTCACTTTTTGTTGCTAACGAGTCTTGACGACGAATACATGTACTGGTACATAATATACCAGTCCATTGACTGCCTGACAACGCGGAAACAGCCGGCGAAGGAGTTTCTCATGCGCGACGACGGATTGCAAGTTCAGCCGCAAGCAAGCGAAGTGGTACGGGCTACGCTCAGCCAGCCCCCGCCGACCATGCCGGCGCCTGCTCGGCGTCTGCGCCTTTGGCCTGCCTGCGTCATTGTCGTGGCCCTGTGGCTGGCGATTACGCTGCCGGGCTGGTTCTGGCCGGGCACGCAGTTTCAGATTAACTGCATGGTGTGGGGCGCCATCGGCGGCGCGGCGGCAGTCGGGCTATGGTGGCTCGTGGCCAGCCGGGCGCCCTGGACCGATCGCGCCCTGGGGCTTCTGGTATTTGCCGCCTGTGCGGTGGGGTCGTTCCCGCTCTTCCACCCCAGCCTGACGTACCACCTGTACGGACCCATTGTGCGTGGGCTGCCGGTGGCCACCACGGCCTGGGTAGTTTGGCTGGTGTTGACGCCGCCGCTTGCCTGGAGCTTTCGTCGCGTGGGGATGCTGGCCGCCATTGCCCTGGGTTGGGGCTACTGCACGCTGCTGCGCATGGACGGCGTGGACGGCGCCTTCACCCCGGAGGTGAGCTGGCGCTGGAGCCCTACCGCGGAAGAAAAATTCCTGGCCGAGCGGACCGGTCACAAGACCGCTGCGGCCGAGCATGCGGTTATGAAGTTGCAACCGGGCGATTGGCCGGGCTTCCGCGGACCCAATCGCGATAGCCGGCTCGTGGGCGTGCACATCGCCACGGACTGGCAGCAACGGCCGCCGCGCTTGCTCTGGCGACAGCGTGTCGGGCCGGGCTGGGGTTCCTTCGCCGTGGTTGGGGACATGGTCTATACGCAGGAGCAACGCGGCCAGGACGAGGCGGTGGTCTGCTATCTTGCGCGTACGGGCGCAGAGGTCTGGGCGCATACGGACTCGGAGCGTTTCAGTGAAACCATCGCCGGCCCCGGCCCACGCTCCACGCCGACCTTTCACGACGGCAAATTATTTACGCTGGGGGCTACCGGCAAACTGAATTGTCTGGACCCTGCGACAGGAAGCGCGCTCTGGTCGCGCAACATCAAGGAGGATTCGGGCGTCAAGTTGCCGGAGTGGGGTTTCGCCTCGTCCCCGCTGATCGTGCAGGATGTCGTGACGGTCTTCGCCGGCGCTCCCGGTGGAAAAAGCGTGCTTGGCTATCGCGTTGCCAGCGGCGAGCCGGCCTGGTCTGCCGGCGAGGGTCACTCCAGCTACAGTTCCACGCATCGTGCTCGTCTGGATGGAGTCGAGCAGCTTCTCCTGACGACCGACAAAGGATTGACCGCCTTCGAGCCTGGGACAGGCAAGGTCCTGTGGGAGGATAACCTGCCGCAGCAGCAGTTCGCCTGCATTGCCCAGCCGGCAATTGTCAATGATACGGAGGTCGTATATGGCAAGAATCAGTACGGCTTGCGACGCGTGCGCATCTATCACGAAGGGGATTACTGGCAATGCCAGCAACCGCCGGCGTGGGAGAGCAAGGCCATCAACCCCTATTACAACGATTTCGTGATACACGGCGATCATCTGTACGGCATCGACGACTCCGGCGCAATGCTCGCCTGCGTGAGCCTGGCGGACGGCAAGGGAACCTGGCGGGCGCGCGGCTATGGCCACGGCCAGGTCCTGCTGCTCGCGGACCAGGGCCTGCTGCTCGTCCTCTCGGAAAAAGGCGACGTGGCCCTCGTGGAGGCCAATCCCCAGCGCCACAAGGAATTGGCCCGCTTTCACGCCATCGAAGGCAAGACCTGGAACCACCCTGTGCTTGTCCGAGGCAAGCTCTTTGTTCGCAACGGCGAAGAGATGGCTTGCTATGAACTCCCGGAAGACGTCGTGACGAAAACCGTTGCCCGGTGAAGTTCGGGCGTCACTGTAGAACGGAATTCATTCCGTTCAGCACCGAGAACGGCCCGGGAGCAATCTGTGCTGAACGGAATAAATTCCGTTCTACGGTTTACGAGCCGGGCCTTTTCTGCGCGGCCAGCTTTTCGTGCTCTTGCTCCCACCAGTCGCGCCAGGCGGCGATTGCCTCGCGCCGTTGGGTGCTGTCGGCGCCGCGGCGCGGGCCGAAATCGCGCGCCGCAAATTGCTGCAGCAGATCGTGAACCTGCTTCGCCAGATCCTGGTTGCCGTCCTCCAGCAAGGCAATCAATTCCGGCACGAGCGCCTTCAACTTGCGCTGCCGGCTGACGCTTACGGCGGCGCGGCGCAATTCCGGATCGGAGTTGCCGAGCCTTTCACCGAGCACCTTCAAGGGCAGGCAATAGAGCCGGTCCACCAGAATGCTCCGCGCGGTTTTCTGCAGCTCGGGCTTCATCTGGGGGATGGCTTGCGCCAGGGCAATGTCATACATGGGCCCGCTCTTGTCCTTGAATGCCGCCAGGTGTTCTGCCTGCTGCAAGGGCGCGCCGTCCAGGAGGCAGTCCTTGAAGTGCTGCACCTGGTCTTTGGGCTCCAGAGGCTTCTGGTGGCGCTTTCCGGTGATGGTCGAGTACAAGCGTTTCCAATCATCCGGGGCGGGGCCGGGGTTCTCACCGGTTAGCTCGCGGAGCGCGAACAGCAAGGCTTCCCGCTGCGGTTCGGCCGGCCGGAAGTCCTTGACCTTGTCCTGCCACGTCAGCAGATCGTTGCCGCTAAGCGGCCGCAAACGGATCAGATAATCATAGCGCTGATCGGCGGGCCAAAGCCGGCCATGCTTGGGCACCGGCTGAACCACCGAAAAGTCCTGCCTCAGGAAGTTGATGTCGGCCCGGACAAACGTCTGCGTGAGCACCTTGGGCGTTGACCCACTGCCCCCGCCGCCTCCCCATCCCTTGGTGACCGTGCGCGCCCCCGAAGAAGGCAAAGGCACCAGGTGCTCGGCGTTCGGCACCAGGCCGCGGACCGGGTCGCCGGGCGACGCCGAGTACGCGTGACACAGCAGGCAGTTGCGCAGGTGGTTGATGCGGACCAGCTCCGGCACCATGACCCGCCGCGTCTTACCCTGATCCACCGGGTACGGATCGGCAAGGTCCCGCGTGTCGAGCAGGGCGATCAGCTTCGGCGTCGCATCGCGCAGGTCGAGGGCGACCAGCGCCTCGGCGGCGTGATCGGCAAAAGCCGGAAACGGATAACGCAGTCCCGCAATCAGCGCCGACACGTATTCCGAGCTAGGCCGCAGCTTGAGGGCCACCAGGGCGGCGAGACGCACCTCCGCATCGAGATCGAAGACGGCGCGCTCCGCCAGGGCCATGCTCGCCAGCCGGCCATCGATCTTGGACAGGATGTCGACCAGCACCATGCGGACATTCTTATGATCGGACATCAGGAGCTGTCGCAAGGTGGCGATGGCCTGCGGCTGGAGCCAGGCTTCGCGCAGCGGACTGTTCAGGAGCCGCTGCCGCAAGATCTCGGCATCCGGGCGCGGATCGATGACGCTGCCGGCGTTGCTGGGCAGCGCGGTTTGAATCTGCAGTCGCAGCCGCTGGGACAGGACAGTCAAATCAAGCGCCTCTTCGCGACCGACGCGCGCCTGGTTGCCCTGGTGCAAGGGCAAACCGAGCAGATCGACGCGCCGCGCGCTGAGCTGTGGAATGAGATCGAGCCCCGTGCCGGCCGACTTGCCGGAGAGGTAAATCACTCTGCGCGTCGTGCCCGGCGCCGCATCCAGATCCACTTCGGGAGGCAGCAACAACTGCAGCCGCAACTCCTCGTCGGTCAGGCGCGAGCGCCGCTTGCTCGCCCAGCGCTCGCGCACGCTGGTCGTGCTCTTTTTCTCGGGTGCTTGCGCTTGCAACTGGCCGGCCGGCACGCCCGGATTCGCGCCGGCTTTCTGGGGAGGGACGGCGGCCTTCTTTACGGCATCCTTCGCTGGTCCATCGCCGTTTCCAGACGCTGAGGCCGCCTGGAGCAAGGGCGGTTCTGCAGGTGCACGATGCGCCAGCACCGGCGAGCCAAGCGCCTCGGCTTGTTCTTCCGTTTCGGCTATGCCGTCGTCCGTTTCGTCCGCAGGGGAGGTTCGAGTGGTTTGCGCATCAGGGATCTTATCGGTCTGCGCCACGGCGCCGCTCCCGGTCTCATCATTAGCTTGTCCAGGCGCCGCATTCTGCTCACGCACGGAACCTTTGCCGATGAGAGCGATGGCTGCGACGGTCCCCGCGCCAAAGATCACGACGAGTAGCAGACTCGCCAGGAAAGCGAAGCCCAAGCGACGGTTGTATGGCGACCCCTCAAGGTCCTTCCGATTTGGCGACAGCTCGCCCGAGCCGACCAC
>DASZFN010000058.1:0-10584 GCA_035939715.1 Gemmataceae bacterium
AGATGCAGGTGTGGGCTACTATTCGCGAGTCATTTTCCCCTACCTTTGCGATCTGGCCATGCGACAGCCGTTCCTGGCGCCCTATCGCCGGGATCTGCTGGCGACGGTGAGCGGCGACATTCTCGAGATCGGTTTCGGCACCGGCTTGAACCTGGCGTTTTATCCCTCGCAGGTTCGCAAGATCACGACCGTCGATCCAAACATCGGCATGCATGCGAAAGCGAAGAACCGTATTGCGCAATCCGGCGTCGAAGTCGATCGCCGGATGCTTGCCTGCGAGCGGCTGCCGTTCGCGGAAAAGACGTTCGATTGCGTGGTCAGCACCTGGACGCTGTGCAGCATCGAGGACGTACAGCAGGCCATGAGCGAAGTGTACCGCGTGCTCAAGCCCGGCGGCCGGTTTCTGTTTCTCGAGCATGGACTCAGCCCGGAGCCCGGAGTCCAAAAATGGCAACGCCGGCTTAACGCGCTCACCGTGCGCCTGGCGGGCGGCTGCCGGCTGGATCGCGACATCAAGGCGATTGTGACCGCCCAACCGTTTGCGCCTGCGCCCGTGGAGGAGTTCTACGCGGGCAACTTTCCCCGGACACATGGCTACATGTACCGGGGCGCCGCGACCAAGTGAGCAGCGATGAAATCAGTTACCGAGTATCTGACCTTCAATCTTCCGGCTCGGATGGCGTTCCAGAACATCACTCCGCAAGTCGAGGAGATAGTTCGCAAGAGCGGCGTGCAAGAAGGCCCTGTGCTCTGTAATGCCATGCACATCACCGCCAGCGTCTTCATCAACGACGATGAGCCGGGACTGCTCGAAGATTACAAGAAATGGCTCGAGGAATTGGCCCCGTTCGATCCTTCTCCACAGCGCTACCAGCACAATCGCACCGGGGAAGATAATGCCGACGCGCATCACAAACGTCAAGTCATGGGGCGCGAGGTCGTGGTGGCGATCACCAAGGGCAAGCTGGATTTCGGGCCGTGGGAGCAGATTTTCTATGGCGAGTTCGACGGGCGAAGGCCGAAGAGGGTACTGGTGAAGATTATTGGGGAATGAGGCTGCATTGAGAACTATTCCGGGGAGGGTTAGAATTCACAAAGCGGCTTGCTCCTTTCGCCAACTCGAAGAGGATTGGCTCATGACCCGCTTGATAGTTGACAGCGCAACGGAAACAAAGCTCCTGGGCGCGCAACGACCCCTGGAGATTTGCGGCCAGACCGGACGTGTCCTCGGTCACTTTATCCCCATGCTCGATGCAGCGCAGCATCCCGGCATGCAACCTCAGATCAGTGAAGAGGAATTGCAACGTCGCGAGAAGCAAGGCGGAGGCCGCCCCTTGTCCGCCATTCTGGCTGATCTGGAAAAACGCCTGTGACGTTTTCCGTGAACTGGCTGCCCGATTGCGAACAGGAATTGGCTCGCCTGTGGATAAATGCTCCTGATCGCCAGGCGGTGACACAGGCGGCTCATATCCCGGAGCGCTTGCGGCTTGATCCCCTTGACGTCGGAGAATCCAGGCCAAACGGACGCCGCATTCTGTTTGCGTCTCCGCTCGGCGTCGTTTATCGTGTTATACCTGACGACATGCTCGTTCAAGTCGAGCACGTTTGGCGATTCGGCTAATAATAAGCCGCCTGGCTTACCTCGGGAGACAATGACGATGAATAATTTCTATGATCGCCGCACAATGTTGCAGGCGTTGGGTACCGGCGCGCTCGCCGCAGTGGGCGCATCTTCTGTCAGAGCCGAATCACCGGCCGCTGAGCCTTACAAGCCCAAAGGCAACATCAAGCAATCCATCTGCCGCTGGTGCTACAGCCGCATTCCGCTGGAAAAGCTGGCGGCCGAGGCGGTCAAACTCGGCTACAAGTCCATCGAGTTATTGACCATCGAAGAGTACCAGCAGATCAAGCCGTCCGGACTCACGTGCGCCATGTTGGGCAAGGTGTCCATCGTCGACGGCCTCAACCGCAAGCAATTCCACGCCAGCATCGAGCGCGACGTTCGCAAAAATATCGAGTTCGCCGCGGCCGAGGGATTGCCGAATGTCATCTGCATGGCCGGCAACCGCAAGGGCATGGCCGACGACGAGGGCCTGGAGAATTGTGTCGAAGGGCTCAAGCGCTTCATCGGCTACGCCGAGAAGATGAAGGTCAACGTGTGCATGGAGGGCTTGAACAGCAAGTGGGACCACAAGGACTACATGTACGACTACACGAAGTGGGGCGTAACCCTGTGCAAGAAGCTCGGCTCACCGCGCTTCAAGCTGCTGTACGACATCTATCACATGCAGATCATGGAAGGCGACGTGATCCGCACCATCAAACAGAACAAGGACTACATCGCCCACTTCCATACCGGCGGCGTCCCCGGCCGCAACGAGATCGACGAGACGCAAGAACTCCATTACCCCGCCATCGTCAAAGCCATCCTGGCCACCGGATATGAAGGCTATCTGGGACAGGAATTCATTCCCAAGCGGGAACCGATCGCATCTCTGGCTCAGGGGTTTCGGATTTGCGACGTCTAGTCAGTAGCCAGTAGTCAGTAGTCAGTAGCATTTTGCTACTGACTACTGGCTACTGACTTATCCAAACCAAACCGGCATCTCCCCCGCCGGCGGCAGCTTGACGACGCTCAGGCTGCTGATCTTCGGATGCGCGCGCACTTCCTTGATCGCTTCCTCGGGGGGCTGGCCGTCGAGATTCAGGACGGCGATGGCCTCGCCGCCGGGTTGCTGGCGGCCGACGGTCATCTGGGCGATGTTGACGGCGTGCTTGCCGAAGATGGTGCCGATGAAGCCGATCAGCCCGGGCACGTCGTGATGCGTGAAGATCACCATGATGCCGTCCATGTATGAGTCGAGATGATAGGGGCCGAGTTGCACCAGGCGGAGAAACTGGTTGCCGAAAAGCGTGCCGGCGGCGGTGTACGACTTCTTGTCGGTAATGACCTCCGCTTTGATGAGCGTGCTGAAGTCACCTTTGCGGGGATTGCTCTGCTCGACGATCTCGATGCCGCGCTCGCGGGCCAGCAGCTCGGCGTTGACGATGTTCACGCTTTCGGCGAGGCGTTGTTCCAGCAAGCCGGCCGTGAAGGCGGCGGTGACCAGCCTGGTGCTGCGCCGGGCGACCTCGCCGCGATAGCTGATCTCTGCCCGGCGGATGGCGCCCTGGCTCATTTGCGCGTGCAGCAAGCCCAAGCGGCGCGCCATGTCCACGTAAAGACGCAGCTCCTCCAACTCCGTTCGGTCCACCGCCGCCATGTTGACGGCAAATTGCACAATGCCGCGTGTCAAGAAATCGACCAGCAGTTGCGCCGCCTCGCGCGCCACGCTTTCCTGCGCTTCAACGGTTGAGGCCCCGAGATGAGGCGTGACCACGACGTTCGGAAGCTTCAAAAGCGGATGATCGGCCGGTGGCGGCTCCTGCACAAAGACATCAAGCGCCGCACCGGCGAGATGACCGGAGCGCAATGCCTCGGCCAGCGCTTGCTCATTGATAATTCCGCCGCGGGCACAGTTCAAGACGCGCGCGCCCCGCGGCAACAGAGCCAGCCGGCGTGCATCGATCAGGTCGCGTGTCTCATCGGTCAGCGGCGTGTGCACCGTAAGAAAGTCGCAGCGCGGCAAAAGCTGCTCGATATCCGGCACGCTCTCGATGCCAAGCTGGGCTGCCTTATCGGGCGCCATGAAGGGGTCGTAACCGACCACTTTCATGTCCAGACCGCTCGCCCGTCGCGCGACCTCGCGGCCGATCCGGCCGAGTCCGACCACGCCCAGTATCTTGCCGGCTAGCTGAGTGCCAATGAACTTGTTTCGCTCCCACTTGCCCAGCTTCATGCTCGCGTCCGCCGCGGGCACGTGACGGGCCAGTGCCATGAGGAGCGTAATAGTTTGCTCGGCCGCGCTGACAGTATTGCCTCCCGGCGTGTTCATGACGACGATGCCATGCCGCGTCGCGGCCGCGACATCGATATTGTCCACGCCCACGCCGGCCCGAACGACAGCCCGAAGCTTGCCTGGGTTTTCGAGCAAGTCCGCCGTGATGCGCGTGCCGCTGCGAACGATGACGCCATCGGCGGCACGGAGTGCGTCCTGCAACGGCGGCCCACTTAAGCCGGGGCGTTCGTCAAGTTCAATCCCAGCCAGTCGGAGCAGATTGAGACCGGCAGATTCCAATTTGTCGCAGACCAGAACGCGTGGCATGTTGCTGCGTTAAGCTTCCTGGTATGATGCCGTCTTCTTACAGTCCAGGCATTATACCGGAACCTGCTCCGGCCGCGACAACGACTTTGCAAAGACCTGCTGCGCCGCCGACAGGCCACGTCCTGGTTCCAAGGTGTAACCCATCTCCAGTAGCGCTAACTCCACGCCGGCAAGCCCAGCCAGTACATCAAACTGATCGATGTAGCCCATGTGCGCCAGGCGGATGATCTTGCCCTTGAGATGATCCTGGCCGCCAGCCAGCTTCAGGCCGTAGTGCTTTTCCAGCTTGCTCAAGAGGACGGTGCCGTCGATTCCTTCAGGAACCTTGGCGACCGTCAGCCCGTTCGCCGGCCGGGATGCGAACAACTCCAGCCCCATCGCTTGAAAACCGGCACGGGCTGCAGCGGCGCTACGCGCCTGGCGCGCCCAGATATTCTCGATACCCTCAGCCTTGATTTGCTTCAGACTCACGCGCAGGGCCTGGACCAGCGTGTGGGCCATCGTATACGGCGTGTCGCCGGACGCCAGTCCATTGCGCATCTTCTTGAGATCGAAGTAGAAGGCGCGGGGAGCCGTGTTCTTCTCGATCTGCTTCCAGGCCTTTTCGCTGACCGACAGGAAAGCCAGTCCCGGCGGCAGCATGAGTGCCTTCTGCGAGCCGGTGACGTTGATGTCGATGTGCCAGTCGTCGGTGCGACACTCCATGGCGCCAAGACCGCTGATCGCATCCACGAGGAGCAGGGCCGGTGTCGCCGCCACCAGTTTGCCAAAGGCAGCAATGTCGTGCCCGACGCCTGTGGAAGTCTCGCTCAGCGTGGAGCAGACGGCGGCGGCGTCTGGATGGGCCTTGAGCGCGGCGGCCAGTTGTTCCGGCTGCACGGCCTGGCCGTAAGGCACGTTGACGGCCACGGTCTCGACGCCGAACGCCTTGCAGATGCTGCGCCAGCGCTCGCCGAACCGGCCGGCAATCAGGCAGATCGCCTTGCTGCCGGCCGGCAGACAGTTGGCGACGGCCGCCTCGAGCCCGCCGGTACCGGAGCTGGTCATGGGCATGATTGAATTGCGCGTGCAGAAGACATACTGCAGATCTTGCAGTACTTCCGCCAGGATTTGCCGGGCCTCTGGCGTGCGGTGGTACTTGACCGGCTTGGCCAGCTCCAAAAGCGTTTCCTCCGGCACCGGCGTCGGGCCGGGGGCGAGCAAGCGATACTTCATGAGTTTTCTTCCTTTTTGCGATAGAAGGCGTCGCTAGAGCTATTGTACTCGGGGCAGAGTACCCAGTACCGAGTACTGATTACCGAGTACGCAGTACCGGATACGCACCAGCCCGAAGCGCCAGCGAGGCCAATCGCCCCTGCCTCGCTGGCGCTTCGGGCTGGTTGCAGATCCAGTACTCAGTACTCGGTACTGGTCTCTCATTCCCCGGGCCTTTTATCTCATCCCCTCATTCCAATAAATCCGAATATTATGCGTTTGCCGGCCGACAGCCACGAGATCGAGACGGCCGTCGCCGTCCAGGTCGGCCACGGATAAGTCTTCGACGGCCACGCCGCCGTCCTCGACAATCTGCCGGGTCCACTTCGTCCCCAATTCATCCACGGCTTTGTAAATGCGCACCCCGCGCCGTTGATCGGGCTTGTCGGTTAGATTGTCGCGCACGCCGATGATCACTTCATCATTGCCGTCGCCATCGAGGTCGGCGCAACACACCGCATGGCCCCAGCGGAGTTGCTCATCGAGCACATGGCGATCCCAGAGCCCTTTGCCCGGATCGACGTGCGAGGTGTAAACGACCACCTGGTGGCCGTGCCAGGGCTCGATGGTGGCGATGAATGTTTGGCCATTCTTGAGCTTGCCTTGCTTGACTTCGCTGCTGCCGCGGTTGCTGGGCGGGTTGATCTGGTTGCCCTCACCGACGTGTCGCCGGTTCCACTTGCCTGACACATCATGAGACAACAGGTTCACGCCTTCGTAGCTGGCGCAGAGAATGTCCAGCCCCTTGCCGCCCGCGGATGCGATCGGCCAAAAATTGTGCAGGACATGCAACTCCTCGTTAACGACCTCGGGCTCCCAGCGATCGTGGACCGGGTCCTGCGGAATCTTATAGGCAAGCAGGCGCACCGGCCTGCCGTCCATCCAGTTGTTTTTGGCCGAGCTGTCGCGGCCCATGAGCGGGCCGACCAGCAATCGCACTTTACCCTCGCCTTTGATATCGGCGAAACGGATGCGGTGCACGGTCGGCTCGTTGCCGATGGGATGCAGGCTCCACGGCTCATCCAGGGTTTTGCCGCGTTTGAGCCATTGGAGCGTACCGCCGTCTTTGGTGTTGGACGGCTTCCAGTCCGCGGCCAGGGCGAGATCAAGCTGGCCGTCGCTGTCGATGTCGTAGGCGGCGATGGAGACATTGTCGGGCTTCGTCTGGCCTTCGATGATCGTGTGCCGTTTCCACGTCGGGTTCTCATACCAAACCACGCGGCGGCTGTCCGCGACGACGATATCTTTTTTGCCGTCCCCATTGATGTCGACGAGAAGTACGCAGTAACCGACCGCAAGGCCGGTTTCGATCTCCTGAACCCGAAAATGTGGAAATGAAGCCTGTGTCGTATCGTCGCTGGTCCCGCTGGAACGGGTCAAAAGCACGCCGGTCACGGCCAAGGCAAGCGGAATAAGGTATTTCACGAGGATCTCCTGCAGGCGAAGCGACAGGATGCCGATGATGGCCTGCTCTTGTGCTATCGCCGGCGGATCATTCGGGCAAGATTCCGGCAACTTTTGCGCGCGCCGCACGTCGTATTAGCGTCCCCCTTTACAGAGACCTCTCTATGACCGATGCGGAAATAGCCCTGGTGCGGAGCGCGAAGGAAGGCGACCGCGCTGCGTTTGAAGAACTGGTCCGCCGTACCTCCCGGCTGGTGTTTGCCCGGCTTTACCTGGAAACCGGCGACGCCCATCGGGCGGAAGATCTGCTGCAGGAAACGTATCTGAAGGCGTTTCGGTCGCTCCGTGAATTAGCAGACCCGGGCGGCTTCCGGAGCTGGTTGTTACGGATCGCCCAGAACGCGGCGATCGACGCCGCTCGCAGCAATCTTCGGCATAAGCGTGCGGCGACGCTCCAGCCGTTGGAGTCCGCATCCGGCCATTTGGCGGCCAGGGAGACGCCCGCCGAGGAGCACGCCGAGCGAGAGGAGTTGCGCAGCCAGGTGCTGGCCATCCTGCGCTCGCTCCCCGAGGAATACCGATTGCCGCTCACGCTGCGTTACATCGGCGGCGCCGACTATGAAACGATTTGCACACAACTGGGTTTAACGAACGGTTCTTTGCGCGGGCTGCTCCATCGAGGACTGAAACTACTCCGCGCCAAGTTGCCGCACGACTTTGAGAACAACAGCATGTAGGGCGGGTCGATCGTGCGATGACCTGCTGACTGGATCGAGGCATTTATGTCTGAACACGCCTGGGTTCTGGAAAATATTGAGACTTACAACGCCGGCGGGCTGGAGCCGGGTGAACGCGAACGATTGCAGCAGCATGTCGCCGAATGCTCGTCTTGCGCGCAAGCACTGGAACAAGCTGGCGCAATCGATCAAGCGATGGAAAAGCTCTTCGCAAGCGCACGGCCGGCGGCCACACTGGAGGATCAGATGGTTCGCGCCTTTCGGACAACGCCACGACGGAATGGATTTGCCTATGGCTGGATCGCATGGGCGGCAGCGGCCGTGGTCCTTTTGGGCATTGTTGGAGCTGGTGCAAGTCATGTCATTCCCAGTGTACCGTTCCCGGGCGTCTGGAATGTCCAAAGCCCGGAGATAGATGCTCGCTTCGCATCTCACAATTTCCTTCACAATCTTTCTGCAGAAGATGGCGCCGCGGTTCGTGGCCTCGTGGATTTCGATGGCTCTCTCACCCAGAATCGGGCATCCCAGGCCAAGCAGAGTTTGAAAGACGTTGAAGACTTAGCACAAGAATCAAACAAAAAAACCCTCGCCCGACTCGATTCAATTAAGGATCACACCTCTAATACGGTCATCGCGGGTGACGATGCAATCCCACCGGAGCAGCTCAATGCCATGGGATATGCGCCGCCCGCTGGTGCATTGGTGTCAAAGGGGACTTCGCGAATTCAGACTCAGGTTGGCGGCGGCCTGTTGGGCGACAAGAATTCAGGCGCTAGCGGCACGGGCATGATGATGCCAGGCACGGGGGGAACAAGCTCCAACAGCATGCTTGGCGGCATGGGGATGGGAATGGGTGTGCCTGAGAAGATGGCTGAGACTGACAGAAAACCACGCGGCGACGCCGAGCGCGACGAAGGCAAGCCGAAGGACGCTCCTGTTGCCAACGGCACTGCCTGGGGCCGGACCTGGTTCACCGACCAACCGCCGCAGGTAACCAAGGAACGGACGCATGGTGGTATTGACGGGACTAAACAACTCTACACTTATCGCAATGACGCTCCAAAGCCATCACAGGTTTTGGCGATTTCGCCGGACGGAAAGCCAGCCTTTGGTGAATACCCAAGCGGGGAAAAGGCCGGCAAAGCTAACAAGCTGCTGACGGACGCTACGCACTTCAGGCCGCCAGACTCCGGCGTGGAAGCGGGCGATGTTGCTCAGCAAGAGCAAGGTAAAGAAGGACAGAAAGCCCTCCAGCAACAGGGCCAGGGACGAGGAGAAAGCAAGAGCGAAAGCAATGCTCGAGTCATGGACCATGGGAGCCTCTCCTCTGAATTCATATACGACATTGTTCCGGCCAAGCCACGTGAGCCCGTTCCGGCGCAACGCAAAATCATCCGCTCCGGCGACATCGAGTTTGAAATCGAATCCTTCGACTCCGCCGTCGCCACGGTCACCAAGCTCATCAATGCGATCAAAGGCGGCTTCATCGCCACGGTGAACAGCGACCGGCTGCCCAACGGCAAGGTGCGGGGCTCGGTCGTGGTGCGCGTGCCGCCGGAGGCGCTCGATTCGTTCGTGCTCGATCTCCGCAAGGAGTTGGGCAAAGGCGGCGAGCTGAAGAGCCTCAAGATCGGCAGCCAGGACATCACCAAGCAATACACCGACCTGGAAGGCAAGCTCAAGGCCGCCCGCACCATGGAGGAACGGCTGCTCAAGATCATCAAGGAAGGCAAGGGAGAGATCAAGGACCTGCTCAATGCCGAAAAAGAACTCGGCGTCTGGCGCACGAAGATCGAGGAATTCGAAGGCGAGATACGCTACTACGCCAACCAGGTCGCCCTGAGCACGCTCACCATCACGCTCTACGAAAAGGAGATCCGCGCTCCCTACGCCATTGTCGAAACCGAGCGCATCAGCATGGGCGTCGAGGTCGAGGACGTGGAGAAGGCCCAGCAGCAGCTTCTCACGGCCGTGGGCGACGCCAAGGGCCGGATCACCAAGTCTGAATTGAAGCAGCAGTCGGCAGGCCAGTACCAGGCCACGATCCACTTCGAGGTTGCCCCGGAGGCGGCAGGTCCGCTCCGTGACCGCCTGCGGCAGCTGGGCACCGTGGCCCGGCTCGACATCGGCCGCCTGCAGCAAACCGAAGGCGGCAGCGGCGATCCGCGCACCGCCAAATCAAAGCGCCAGGATACGCAGTTTTTTGTCGATCTCTACAACGTCGCCACCATAGCTCCTCACGAGACCGTGCAGATTCACCTGGCCTGTGTGGACACGGAAGCCGTTTTCCGTGCGATTCTCTCCCGCGTGCGCGGCGCCTCCGGACGCGTCGTCACGTCAAACCTCAATCGCCAGAAGGACGAGCAGACCACGGCCGCCATCAACTGCGAAGTAAAGACCACGGAGGCCGAGGCACTCCTTGACGAGCTAAAGAAATCGGGCGATGTGCTGCACTTCCAGATCACTGAAAACCCCGACATGCAGCATGCCACGCGCTCTCGGCGCGGCTTCATCATTCAGCTTTATGCTTTCGGCACGGTCCAGCCGCGCGAGACCCAGATGCTTCAGGTGGCCAGCCGCGACGTGCCCACCGGCTACCGCGCTTTGCTGGACGCGGTCACCAAGGCCAAGGGCCGCGTGCTCAATGCCCAGCTCAACGAGCAGGACAAGCAAAACATTTTTGCCCAGCTGGATTTTGATATTCGCCGGGCCGATGAGGCCGCCGTCGAGGAAGTGCTGGCCAAGCTCGGCGACGTCTACTCCCGCACCGCCACCCGCGCCCAGGACAGCGAGAATGTGTTGGACACCAAGCTGCAAATGAAGGTGATGATCAAGAACGTCACCAGCATCCCGGCACGGCGAACCGTGAACCTGGCGCTTGAAGTGGGCAATGTGGAGGAGACAGTGGCGTCCATGACCGCGCGGGTCACCGACGCCCAGGGGCGCACGGTCGGCTCGAACATCTCTCACGAACGGACCGGCCG